>JAYVBW010000227.1:0-3918 GCA_043750255.1 Pirellula sp. | reverse complement strand
GCGAAGCCGATGGGGTCTTTGCTCAATAACCCCAATCCAATGCGACTGTCGTAAATGCACTGCGGTATCTCGATGCGCTCTAACGACTTAGTGAACGTGAACTCGGCGCAGCGTGCTGTTTCTGCCTCTCGTGCGCGCGAGTGCAGTTTTGGAAACGCACTGGGTGCGCTCCAGGTGTGGGCTTCGTAGGGGCTCGATGCGGTCGTAGACATAGCCGCCAGTATACTCGATGCGAATGCTCGACGCAGCTAGCGCAGCTCGATGCGCCTAGATGGCCCAAGAAGAAGCAAGCTTTTCCTTTTTAGCTGCCGTCTTTCGTTCGGGCCTTTGGCCCGAACTAGCTGCTAACGCTTAGCAGCTAAAAGAAGAAAGATGTGTGACGCGCGAGCGTCACTTGACTTTGTGGGCGTGGTTTCCAGTTCGGCAGCTACGCATCGCTTCGCGATTCTGGTTCACTTGGCGGTTTGGGTTGCGCTGGTGGCGGTTGGTCCCTCGCTGACGCATCGGGTTGGGATTGTGTTGGCTTTTCTCCAGCCTCCGGCCTCCCGTCTCCAGCCTCCTCCTCATCGGCCTTTGGGTTGTCCGCTGGGTGCGTCATGCCGTGGATTTGTTGAAGCTTGCGAATGCTCACTTGCGTGTAGATTTGTGTCGTCGAAAGCTGAGCATGGCCGAGCATCGCTTGGATATAACGAATGTCCGCCCCGTTCTCGAGCATCAGCGTTGCCATCGTGTGACGGAACAGGTGGCATGAGCCTCGTTTGCCAAGGTCCGCCGAATCAACGTATTGCCGTACGTATTCGGTCAACGAATCCGGTTCGAGAGGCTGGCCTAACGTCGACAGGAACAAGGTTTGTTCTTTGGTATTGATCAAGAGCATGGGCCGCGATTCGTGCAAGTATCGGTCAATCCACTCGAGGGCTCGTTTACCTATCGGTATGAGTCGGTCTTTCTTGCCCTTTCCTTGACGAACCATGAGCGTTTTACGCTCCGCGTCGACATCGTAAAGTTGCAGATTGGCTAACTCGCGGCGGCGGATGCCGCACGAGTAGAAGACTTCCAGAATGGCCCTGTCGCGTACGCCGCATGGATCGTTGAGATCGGGCTTCGAGAGGACGACTTCGGCTTCCTTGGCCGAAAGAACAGCCTTAGGCAGCCTTCGGCCTACCTTGGGCATCTCCAGTTCACTGGCTGGGTTGTACAGCACCCGGTTATCTCGGGCGAGCCATTTGTACCAAGCTTTCACATGCGAAAGATGTGTGTACTGGCTGCGAAAGCTCATCGGTTGGTCTTTCTCGTTGCGGTACAAGTACAAGTGGCGTTGGTAACGCTCGAGAATCGGTTTGGTGATCTCGTTGGGCCTTGTGAGTCCACGTTCGGCGCACCAGAGCGCGAACCATCGCAAGTATTTCTCGCGTTGGCTAACCGTGTCCGCTGCGTAGTTGCGAACTTTCAGATTGAGTACGTGTTCGTTGATTAAGTGTTGCATCCCGTTGCGATCGTTGGCGTCTCCAATCGGTCCTTGGTCTTTGCGGTGGCCTTTCTTCGGCATGATTCTGGTTTCCTGTGTCGGTTTTTAATGGTTGGTAATGCGAACGGCTTCTGATCGCTGGCGCGAACAGAAGCCGTTTTTCGGTTTTGCTTCGTTGGGTGTCGTTTATCTACGACGTATGACTACGATTGCTTTTGCTTCATGCGGCCTCCGTATTAGTGCTTGTTGCAGTTGATTGGGTCGCTTCGCGTTCACCCTGCATTTCAATTGGCGAACTCGATGTTTCGTTAGTGGATGAATCTAGGATATCGGTGTGTTCTTGGGGTGATGAACTTGGCTCGCCCTGTGACGAACCGCCATTTGGGTGTGTTGAACATGGTTTGGTTTCGGCGGTCGTAGTTGGAATCGGTTGCAGTTTCGATGGGTCGATGAGCCCGCATAGGGTCGGTTGCCCTTCGCGGCCGCGACCATCGTAAAGTAGCTCGTATTCGGTCGCGCGTGCGCCCACGCGATGGCCAATGATGTATTCCATCTCAAGCAATCGTTCGAGGTGCCGTTTGAGAGCCGTTTGGCTCCAGAGCAACGCTTCGCGTAGCCTGCGACGAGAGAAGCGGAACTCGACTTGCTCAATCACGTTGCCTTCGCATTCGTGGCGAACCCATTCGAATAGATCGCGGAGGAGCCTTCGTGTTTGTGGCGGCAGTTCGTCGATGCTACGACCAAGGACCGCTTCGGCCAACGTGTTGGCTATCGCGATATCGCGAGGGGTAACTTCGATGTACTCGATCGACTGGCCATCGACTTCGAGCGTTCGGACAGGTCGTTGGTATTGGTGAAGCAACGCTACCGATTCGATGAGCGTGAGATACTTCATGTGATCTCGCCTTCGGCGGGTTTGATCATCGAGGAAGCTCAATTGGTCCGCGTAATCGTTGACTACTGCTAGCGGTCTTAGTAAACGCTGCGCGTTTTGATGAAGCTTGACGATCGAGGCTCGCTGAGCAGATGCCCGTAAGCCTGCTGCTTTGCGTGATAACCGTTGCTTGGCCAGGATCGCACGCGTTTGCTCGCGGTCTTCATCGACCGTGAGAACCAAGCAGCGGTTAAGTAATTCTTCGTCAACGTCGAGGGCCGTTGTCGTTAAGAAGATCATGACGGGACCTTCGACATGGTATTCCTGCGTTTCCATGCGACCGGTTCCGGGGTCTTTGCCGGTACTCGCTATGGTGAGTTGCCCCTCGCTTTGCAGGAGCTTTAAAGCGTAGGACGCTTGGCGAATCCCTTCCTCTTCGGCGATCGCTAGAACCTTGTGTTGAAGGTTCATGCCGCCCATGTAAAAGAGCGATTGGCCAGTCATTGCCGAGTACGTTACTTGCTCTTCGCTTGGCATGAAGCGTAGTATCGCTTCCATGAGTGATGATTTGCCAGCCGCCGAACATGACTGAACCATGATGGCCAGTGGTCGTTCCAGTTTGCGACTGGTTGCCGCCAAGTAACCAACGAGTTTGTTGTTGCGTTCGCCTACAACTCCGCAGCCTTCGAAGTCATCGAGAATCCTATCGAGTAGATTTTCTGATTTGAGCAGTTCCAAGGCGGCCGCTTTGTCCACGTCGGTGATTTCGAATTGAACTTGCTTGATCGCTTGCGCATCTGCGATTGCGGTTTCTTGCAACTCTTCGAGCTTGAGGAGCACTCTGCCAAGGTCGCGTTTAATCGTCTCTTCGTCGATGAGAAGCTCTTTTGCCGCTTCTTTGATGAACAGGTTCCGGCTTCGGGCTGCGTACATGTCCAGCGTATCGATGAAGAAGCATTCGGCCTTGCGAACCAGGACATTTACTTTCAATACGTCGTATGCACCGTTCTTTTCAAGACCGCGAACGCGGTACGTGCGGTTGCCGATCGGAATGATGATTTCGTTGCCCTTGATCTCCGCTTCAACTGTTGCATTCGCAACTGACGGAAGCGGAGAGGCTTGTGGGGTGAGGCTTGAGACTTGAGGAAGAGTTGGCTTGGCTTCGCCAAGTGTTGGCTTTGACGCGGGTTCAGTAGCTGCTTTCCTGGGCGCGCTCGGTTGAATCGATGTTGTTGGAGACGACTGGACCTCCAGCCCATCTCCTTTTTTAGATGCTGGCTGCTTATTCTTCGGTAACGCTTCAGGCTCTGAAACGGTTGAGGATAACCGTTCTACATTGGCGGCTTCTGCCGCTTGCTCGCGTGCGAGCGTATCGCGAGCTTCTTTGAGGAAGTTGGGCGTTAAGGTGGTGATGGCCGGTTCGGCTTTGCCATTGCCTCGCCATTCTGCGTTGCGAATGGCTAGACCCAATGAAGCGTGGCCTGGCTGGCCTTTGTCGAGTCCCATTTGAAGCTTCGATGCGTATTCGTTCGCATCTTGCCCCGTTGGGAATTTGATGCGAAACGCATCGATGCCA
>JAYVBW010000226.1:0-1560 GCA_043750255.1 Pirellula sp. | reverse complement strand
TCGTTGATCATGTCGACAAGTTTTCGGATGTCGTGGCCACACTTGGCTGACATCTCGTGTCGAACACGTCGAATCTCTTCGTAATTGCTTTTAGACATGAGGAGTATTCTCGCCCAGAAGTTCTAAAGGAGTTACCAAACGGGGATTTCCAATTCCAAGTATACCATTGACCCGTTCGATATGCCCGAATTTATTGGCATTGGCAAGATGCTGGCAGTTCCAAGTCACCAAGAAATCGCAACGATGATAGGACGCAACGGCCAAATGCAAGGCGTCACCTTCTGGGTCTTTAGGCATAAGCTTGCGTGCAATGTAAGCGTCAACGATTTCGATTACTGCTTTATCGAGACTTAAAAGTGGCAACGTTGCAAAGAGCACCAAAGCATCATTCTTGCTCGAATACTCGCCGTTCTGAAGTTCGGCAAGAGTTGCTGGGCTGGTAACGAGTTCGTCGGGACCGGACCGTGCGGCGTCGAACCATCGCCGAGTCCAATCTCGGCGCGCGATCATGTCCGGTTCCGAGCGAATCTCGTAATAAAAACTGGCGATAGAGGTTTCGACATAGATTCTGGCCATTCGATTCCATTCGTTTCAAATAAGGGAGATTCAAGCTGAACGTTTGTCCTTTGGCCCCTTGAGAGCCAAATCGAGAATATCGAGTACTGTCTCTTGAGAGCGACGAGGAAGGGCTTCAATAAGCTTTAATCGTTGAGCCATCTTTTTGGATAGGCTAGCATCTTCTGGCTTCATTGGCTTGCAAGGGCCGATTCCAAAAATGTCGTTGGGCGTGACGCAAAGCACTTTGGCTGCAGCAGCAATGACATCATCGTACATTCGACGCTTGCCCATCTCGAATCGGGAAACAACGGACTGAGTCAACCCAAGCTTCTGTGCCAATTCAGATTGAGACACTCCCGCGTCTTTGCGAAGCTTCGCGAGCCTGGCTCCAAAAACGAGGTTACCAAGTTCGAATCGGTCTTCTTCTTGTAGCTTCTTCGGCATCTTGATCACCACGAATTGACGGGACGTTTGCGATAAACCTTTAGACATATCCATCGGACAATAATAATTCCACTGGATGCTATTGCAAAATAGCATCCAGTGGAATAGAAAAAGACACCGCGAAAAATCGTAGTTTTTTCAAAATTCTTTGGCCGCATCCCTCTGGAGACCCAATCATGGCCCGTTTCAGCGAAGAAGAGCTCGACGAAATCCGACGCAACACTGATATCGTGACCCTCATTGAGAGTTACGGAACGAAGCTCAAAGAGCGACCAACCGCAAATGAATACATGGGCTGTTGCCCATTGCATGATGATCATGAACCCTCCCTGTTCGTCAATCGCGCCAACGGGAAATGGCAATGCAAAGGCGCATGCGGCAAAGGCGGTGACTGTTTCACTTGGGTCCAAGTGGCAGACAAAGTCTCGTTCCAACATTCGGTTCCGCTGCTCAAAGAAAGGAAAGTTGGCGTCTTGGCTGGCAATGGCACCAAAGCCGCATTCGTTCGAAGGCTCGAGAATCCAACGGAACCAACGGCCGAAGATCACGAGCTCCTGT
>JAYVBW010000225.1:0-2333 GCA_043750255.1 Pirellula sp. | reverse complement strand
GGATAGGGCAGTTGTGGAGCAGGGTTGCATGCATTTCGGTTCGCACATCCCGACCAGACGCCAAAATGGATACAAATGGCCCAAAACAGCAGTATTCTTTGAATCCTCACGATCGCAACCTCATTCACGTAGGTCAGCCTGTCCTCAGGCTGACAAATCACGGTATCTTCGTGTACCAAGTCCGGCTGAGGACAGCCGGGCCTACACCAATCGATCGTCGCAGATTTCTCAACTTGACGTCTACAGCAATTTTCAATCAATTGAAAAACCGCTAGATTGCTTGAATTGTCGATTGATTCGATTCCCTTGCACCAGCCAACTTCATGACTCAACACGCTCTTTGGGCTGTTTCTCCTATCGATGGTCGCTATTCCCATCAAACCTCAGAACTAAGCCCTTTTTTTTCTGAAGCCGCACTTATTCGGTATCGACTTCGAGTCGAAACAGAGTACTTGATCGCTTTATGCAATTTGCCATTACCGCAACTAAGTAGCGTATCGCCGACGCTCTTCCCGGAACTCCGCAGATCTATCTTCGAGACTTTTACCGAAGCCGACGCGCAGAAAGTAAAGGAAATCGAACGCACAACGAACCACGACGTCAAAGCAGTCGAGTACTTCATGAAAGAAAAACTCGACCAATTTGGTCTATCCGACGTCAAAGAGTTCGTACACTTCGGACTTACCTCGCAAGACATCAACAACACCGCAACGCCACTGCTACTCAAGGAAGCACATTTTTCTGTTCTTCTTCCGGCATTCAGCATGGTTCTCGAGAAACTAAATGCTAGGGCAGTCGAGTGGGACGCTGTTCCAATGCTTGCCCGAACACACGGTCAACCAGCGTCGCCAACACGACTAGGCAAAGAGATCCGCGTCTTCTGCGTACGCCTTCAACAGCAACTGCGGTTACTGGAACAAATCCCCTTCTCTGCTAAGTTTGGTGGCGCAACAGGCAATTTCAACGCCCATCACGTTGCCTACCCAGAACACGATTGGCACGCTTTTGGAAATCAGTTTGTGGAGTCCCTTGGCCTGCAGCGTTCGAATCCGACCACTCAGATTGAGCATTACGATAACCTAGCTGCCTATTTCGATGGATTGAAGCGGATCAACACAATTCTAATCGATCTTTGCAGGGATTTTTGGACGTATATTTCCATGAGCTACTTTCGGCAGCAGATCAAAGAGGGCGAGGTTGGCTCGTCAGCCATGCCACACAAAGTGAACCCGATCGACTTTGAAAATGCCGAAGGCAACTTGGGAATCGCAAATGCTTTGTTCGAGCACCTCAGTGCAAAGCTTCCTATCTCGCGATTGCAACGGGACCTGACGGATTCGACAGTCCTACGCAATATCGGAGTTCCAATCGCCCACACATTAATTGCCTGCAAGTCGATCGTAAAAGGTTTAGGCAAGTTACTTCTTAATGAGAACGCAATCCACGCGGATCTCGAGGCTAACTGGGCGGTCGTAGCCGAAGCGATCCAAACTGTTTTGCGACGTGAGGGATACCCGGAACCCTATGAATCGCTCAAAGGCTTGACGCGAACCAATGAGACTATCAACGCCAGCACCATCGCAAAATTCATCCAAACGCTAAACGTTTCGGAGGCGATCAAGATAGAATTGTCTAAAATAACCCCATTTAATTACACAGGGATTTAGAAACGTCAAAGCGATCCCCACCTGTTAGGCCGACGCATTATGAAAGTTCCTCCACGATTCCTTAACCTGTTGCGGGCCGCAGCCGCGCCAGCAGCGATCTTGGTGACTCTTTTTCAACTAGCTCTCGGGAATGAACCGGATTTTGAACGCGATGTCGCTCCGCTTATTGTGCAACGCTGCCTAGAATGCCATAGCTCGGTTGACCCAAGCGGTGGCCTCGATCTTACCAATTACCAAACGCTGATGCGCGGAGGTGACAGCGGTTTGGCAATCGATTCGACCCGTGATTCAAGCTTGCTTCTGAAGCGATTGGTCAGCGGTGAAATGCCTCCCGAAAAAAACGGAAAGTCCCAAACGTTAACCGAACTCGAACTGGCGGTTTTTCGATCTTGGAATGAATCGGGCGCGAAGTGGCCCGATGGTCGAGTACTAGACCCGTTCGAGCGCACCACGGCCAAGCGAGCAGGTCGCGACTGGTGGGTCTGGCAGCCGATCAAGATAAATCCCCTCGGATCGGAATCAAGCGCTAGCAACTCAATCGATCGACACATCCGGCAGAAGTTGACGGAGCAGCAACTGAGCCCCGCACCCCCAGCGGATCGTCGTACGCTATTGCGGCGGGTGACTTATGATTTGCTCGGCCTGTCACCAACCGCCGATGAGGTA
>JAYVBW010000224.1:0-12733 GCA_043750255.1 Pirellula sp. | reverse complement strand
TCAAAATGTCGAGAGATTAGGCCTGAGCTTCAGAGTTCACGGTCTCAGCGAGTGCTGACAATGCTTCGTCAGTTTCTTCTTCTTCGTTAAGATTTTGCTTGAGCAGTTCGAGAGCATCCGAGTAGCCGAGAAGTTTTGCCCAGGTGCAGAGCGTCCCGTAGGTTGCAATCTCGTAGTGTTCGACTTTCTGGGCGCATGCGATCAAAGCTGCGTCCATTACTTCTGCTGCGGCTTTTTCCTCCATCATCAATGACGCCTCTTTGATCAAACCCTTCATGGCCTCGCAGGTTTTAGCCCGTGCAGACTTGCCCGTATCGGCAAATGCCTGCTCAACTCGGGTCACTTGAACGCGGGTTTGCTCAAGATGTTTTTCGAATGCTTGCCTTAAGTCATCGCTAGATGCCTTTTGCGCCATCTTTGGCAGGGCCTCAAGTAGCTGGCGCTCCGCACTCAGGATATCTCGCAATTCATCGTGGAAAAGGTCCGCTAAGTCGTTAAGTGGCATTTTGAACTCCAAAGTGAAAGTGATTAGTAGTTTTGGCGACCACACAAATTGGTAGGCGCGCCTCTCCGCCGTCGGGGAAGCAAACGCTGCGCCAAAATCCTAAACGACTATTAACTCCATCGCGATGTTCTGCCGAACGATCGTTGCCTGAAAGACTTGCGACCAATCAGTACGATATTTTCGCAAATTGGTCGTTGAGAAGCCGCGTGCTCGCGGATCGCGCGGTCCGCATTTTTGGCTTCGGGTTCCCATGTTGAAGTGGTTACGAAACGGAAGTCTGTCGCTGCGTGAAATCGTTGGAAATTATCGGCCTTGACCCGAGTGCTTCAAGGCTTTTTTGGTACGATAGATCTTGAGGTGTAAGTAGTCGAAACGAAACGAGTATACGATATGATGATTCCTACCGAACCCATTGGAAGCATTCCACGACCTCCAGTTCTGGTAGAGGCTATTTCATCCACGAATTATATGGATTCTGCGATGGAACCGCTCTATGAAGAAGCGATTCGAGACACGATTGCACGATTTGAAGCGACAGGTTCTCCGGTCGTTACGGATGGCGAACAGCGGAAATATCATAATTTTTGGACGTATTGTGTACATGGAATGCCGAATACTGCTCCGGACGGATTTGAGATCCCGTTCGCATCGGGGCATGTCCGCCGAATGCTGAGACTCACCGCTGGTCCATTTCGTTACGAGAGATATGCGGATAGCTATTTGGATGTGGCGCATCAATATGCAAACGTGCCAGTGAAACAGGCAGTCATCTCTCCATCAGCTTTGAGCCTCATGTACCCTGCCGACGAAATCCCAGGATACTCCAGAGAGAGGTTCTTGGACGACTTGCTTCGCGAACACGAGACCGAAGTTCGATCTTGCCTTCAGAAGGGCGCGCACAAAGTGCAAATCGACTTCACCGAAGGAAGGCTTGCAATTAAAATTGATCCAACAGGTGCTCTGCTTCATAGTTTCATCGATCTGAACAACCTGGCGCTTGCTCGGTTCTCCGCAGAGGACCGCAGGCGTATCGGCGTCCACACTTGCCCAGGTTCAGATCGCGACTCGACGCATAGTGGAGACGTCGATTATGCAGAACTTTTACCAAGTTTATTTGAGTTGATGGCAGGTAATTTTTACATCGCCCTAGCAGGCGAACGGGATCGCGTCCGAGTATTAAAAATAATTCGCGACCATTTGAAACCGCACCAACGTGTTTTCATTGGAGTTATATCGCCGATCGACCCTCAAGTGGAATCAGTAGGTGAAGTACGCGATCGCGTACTAGAAGCATCCGAGTATATTCCGTTAGAACAATTGGGGACGACAGACGATTGCGGTTTCTCACCGTTTTGCGATGACGCTTCAACTAGTCGTGATACGGCCTTTGAAAAAATTCAGGCACGGGTGCAGGGCACGTTGATTGCGTCCGAGATTCTCGGGGGTGGATGATGGGGGTGAATGATGGGGAAGAAAGGCGACTTCGTTCCGTCGCCCTTGAGAACGCCCAAAGTATTTTGCGTGCCAGAAATAATGCCGAGGAAGAGCTGCGACGCCAGTCCCAATGGCTGCAAATCACGCTGGAAAGCATTGGCGATGCGGTTCTCAGCACCGACTCTGTGGGACGAATCACATTCTTGAATAGGGTTGCAGAGAACCTCACGGGCTGGACTGAAAAGGAAGCAGTTGGTCGCCCGTTCCTCGATGTTTTCCAAATAATTAATGAGCATACCCGCCAACCGGTCCAAGACCCTGTATCCAGAGCCCTGAGAGAGGGCATTATTGTTGGATTGGCAAATCACACCATTCTGATCTCCAAGGACGGAACGGAGACACCCATAGAGGACAGCGCCGCGCCCATCAAGGGTGACGGGGGCGAGCTCATCGGTTGTGTGCTGGTTTTCAGGGATATCTCGGATCGGCACCGTTTGGAGCAACAAGTAAAAAAACAGCTTGCCGACGCGCGCTTCTTGGCCTCCATTGTCGAGTCCTCAGACGATGCGATCGTCAGTACGTCGCTCAACGGGATCATCCAAAGCTGGAACACCGGCGCGCAAAGAATTTTTGGGTACGAACCAAAGCAAGCCCTGGGTCGACACGTTTCTTTTATTATCCCGACAGACCGAGTCGAAGAAGAAGAAAAAGTCCATAGCCTTCTTAGTGCCGGTAACCACGTCGAACATTATGAAACCGTTCGGCAGCGCAGTAATGGTCATCGTGTAGACGTTTCACTTACTGTTTCACCCATTTTAGACGAGACCGGAGAGGTTGTAGGGGCATCTAAGATCGCTCGAGACATTACCGACCGCAAGCTTGCGGAACAGGCGCTGAGAGAGAGTGAAGAGCGGTTCCGCGCAATGGTTGACGCAATCCCGCAATTGGCTTGGACGGCTCATGCCGACGGGTTCATCCATTGGTACAATCGGCAATGGTACGAGTACACGGGCACGACTCCGCAACAAATGGAAGGCTGGGGTTGGGAGAGCGTTCATGACCCTCAGACGTTACCGAGGGTCATGAAACGATGGAAAGAATGCATCGCGACCGGAATACCGTTCGAGATGGCATTTCCAATACGTGGAGCCGACGGTGGGTTTCGCACGTTCTTGACTCGTGTTCTGCCTATGAAGGATGCCTACGGCGTGGTGACGCAGTGGTTTGGAACTAACACCGATGTGGAGGACTTGAACCGAGCCGAGGCTCAATTGCGGGAGAGCGAGCATCGAATGCGTCTCGCGACCGAGGCAACTTCCGTTGGGATTTGGGAATGGAATGTAATCACCGGCCATGTACGTTGGGATGCACAGATGTTCCGTATCTACGGTCTTCCTTCGACTCCAAACGGGTTCGTCGAGTACTCAGACTGGTGCAGCGCTGTTCTACCCAACGACCTTTTACGACAAGAAGAAGTCTTGAAAGACACCATTCGTCGACTTGGAAGCAGCAGCCGGGAATTTCGTATTCGCCGTGCCGACAATCAAGAGTATCGTCATATTCAGAGTTTCGAAACGGTTCGTACAAATTCTCACGGAGTGGCCGAATGGATTGTGGGGACGAATCTAGACGTCACCGAGCGCAAACTATCCGAAGAGGCGCTACGTCGGCTTGCAGCGGATTTGTCGGACGCGGACCGTCGCAAAGACGAGTTCCTTGCGACGTTAGCCCACGAACTCCGCAATCCACTTGCCCCCATCCGCAATGGACTGCAAGTTCTTGAGTTCGCAAACAAGAATGGCGAAGTAGCCGAGCAGACTAGAAGGATGATGGAACGTCAACTCGGTCAGATGGTCCGTCTCATCGACGATTTGATGGACGTAAGTCGCATCTCAACCGGTAAGGTAGAACTTCAAAAAAAGTCGCTTGAACTAGCGGACGTACTGAAAAGTGCAATCGAATCGAGCAGATTTTTGATGGAACAGATGGGCCATGAACTTTCAATCACTCTCCCCGAAAATCCCGTCATCCTCGAAGCGGACTTCACCCGATTGGCTCAAGTCTTTTCGAACTTGTTGAACAACGCGGCCAAGTACAGCGAGCGAGGAGGCCACATACGAATCAGGGCTCAGTTACAAGGGAACGAAGTGGTGGTTTCGGTTCAGGACTCCGGCATCGGCATCGCCGCCGACCAAATATCTCGCATCTTCGACCTGTTCTCGCAGATTGACCGATCGTTGGAGAAATCTCAAGGCGGCCTGGGCATCGGGCTGTCCTTGGTGCGGCGGCTCGTTGAATTGCATGGCGGTTCGGTCGAAGCAAAAAGTGAAGGTGTTGGCTATGGCAGCGAGTTCGCGATCCGGTTGCCCGTCGTAGTGGAATCGACCGCTCCGCCGATTGAATCCAAACCCGAAAGACAATCTGAAATGAAATCTTCGCTTCGCATCCTGATCGTGGACGACAATCGGGACAGCGTAACAACACTTTCAATGTTGTTGAAAATCCTAGGCTACGATATCCAAACCGCGTTTGACGGCGAAGAAGCGTTATCGGTGGCACGCCAGTTCCGTCCCGAAGTTATCCTGTTGGACATAGGTTTGCCCAAGCTGAACGGTTACGAGGTTTGTCGCCGCATTAGATCCCAAACAGACGGAGAAAGCATAGTCATCATTGCCCAAACTGGATGGGGGCAGCCAGGGGCAAGACGCGAGACTAGTGACGCCGGGTTCGATCATCACATGGTCAAGCCGTTGGATATGAACGCGCTCAGAAAGCTCTTGACCGAGTTAACAACGGAAAAAACTTAAGTTCATTCCGTACTGACACTCCGCAGTATAACACTGCGGACTTTTTAAGAACTGAAAGGAACGACGATACTAACGACGCTGGTTGCTGGTGCGTTCATTAACTCTTCCATAGGCGTCCTCTGCAGCCCGTCTAGCTTCTTCCCACGACATCGCTGGAGCTCCGCCTTCGGATTCCCAGCGTTCTCTCGCTACAACTTCACGATCCTTCCAACTCGTATGAAGTGAAGCATCATATGCTTCCCAACCTGCACGGTAGGCTGGCTCATAATCCTCGTAGCTGTACTGCTCGGAATAGTAAGGCTGTTCAGCGTACGCGCCCCGCCAGTAGGTAGACTCAACCGTCGGATCGATATTTTCTGCAACGGCCTTGCCAGCATACGCCCCCGCTATGCCGCCAATGATCGTGCCGACGACTGTTCCGATAGGGCCCGCAAGCGTGCCGGCTGCGGCTCCAGCGGTCGCTCCACCCAGCGCTGCGCCTAGCCCAGTTCCCATGGGATGAGCACCAGGTTCGCCTGTCAGAGGATCTTTGTTACTAAATTCGTGTTTGGTAGCCTTTGTAGACTTCAAATCTTTTTCCATGATCTCTTTTCCTAGTTTTGAGGAGCAAGCACAATATATTCGTTCGACGACGAACTTAATCGTTCGTCGAGGACCGATTCGAACCATCAATCAATGCATTTGCCATGCCACCTTGCGCACGTGTCGGCAGCCCGTAATCGCCACCTCGGACAAAAGAGCTACAGAGGCGGTTGGGAGCGCAACGTGATTCCCGCCCCACCAATGATTCAATGAACATTGTTCGAACATCATCCAATTGGGTATTCGAAACGATGTTAGAAGAAGTTATCTCATTTCCGCTACTTCGAGTTGTGTTCGGCATTCAGTTTGCTTTTAAGATTAGGACAGTTCGAACGCATCGGACGTATTCTGAAGCGAGCCGCTCGCCTAATAATCTCTTACAAAATAGGAATATCCGCTGATGAACACATTATCCCTTTACGGAAAATCGATCGCTTTTCTGGCAACGGATGGGTTTGAACAGGTCGAGCTCACCGATCCTTGGAACGCGATCAAGGGGGTGGGGGCCGAGGTCGTATTGATTTCGCCTAAGAGCGGCAAGATTCGTGGCGTGCACCACGACAAACCAGGTGACGAGTTTTTAGTAAATGTCCTTTCTGCCGAAGCAAGTGCCGAGGATTACGACGGACTAGTATTGCCTGGCGGAGTTTTCAGTCCTGACGCTTTGAGATTAGACCAAGACTCTGTTCGCTTCGTACGCGCGTTCTTCGATTCCTATAAACCAGTAGCAGCCATTTGCCACGGTCCATGGATGCTCATCGAAGCGGGAGTCGTAGCCGGAAGGCAGTTGACATCTTGGCCTAGTTTGAAAACAGATCTCACCAATGCAGGTGCGACGTGGGTAGATCAGGCTTGCGTCTGTGATCAAGGACTTATAACAAGCCGTAGCCCAAAAGACCTGCCAATTTTTTGCGAGATGGTAGTTGAGGAATTTGCCAAGGGTATCCATGCGGTCCAGCCGTTCACATCTACCTCGATGCATGAATAGTATTAGTCCAACGCGACCTGTTGGCCAGCGTGAATAGCCTCCATTACCGCTTCGGGCGTCTGTGCTTTCCGCAGCCGCTCTGAGACATATTGGCTTTTGAAAAGACCGTTGATATTGGCGAGTAACCGTGACTGCAAGCGAGCTGAACGGCTAGGAGTTAGCAGCAAAAAGATCAATTCGGCTCGCTCATTTGTGTTTTCAAGAGCTACTCCCTCATCGCACCGAGCAAAGGCGAGCACTGGACGTTGGATTCCTTCCAAACGCCCATGAGGAATAGCCAATCCATTACCAACATATATTGGCATGAATTTTTTGCGTTGCATGACAACTCGAGAAATGTCGACTGGATCGGCTGGAAGTTCCTCTCGCGGGATGCGAGCTATGAACTTATCCACCGCTTCACTCATCGAATCAGCACGCAGATCGAGTATGATTCGGCCCGGGGTTAGAGCGTCAACCAACGAAATAAAATCGCCCGCACGCGCTCGATCGAATTCATCCCCCATGTTGCCAATAATCTCTTGAACTACATCCTCAAACGTAAGAATGCCTACCCATTCTCCGCTTGCATTGACCACAATCGCCAATCGCTCGTACCGACGCTGGAATAGGCTCAGAGCTTCCTCCAGCGGCAAGTCTTCGGGCATTTCCAAACATTGTCGCGTCAAAGAAACCAGGTGTTCTGCAGTCGGCAATCTCAACGGGTCGTTGAACGAAAGACTCTTGACATGAATGAAACCGATCGGTTTTTCCCCTTCGCGCTCAACCAGTGGGTATCGCGAAAAATGCGTTTCGCCGATCATCGAAAGATTATTTGCCCAAGGAATATTTAGTCGAATCGTATGCACGCCGTTTTTGCATCGCATCGAGCCGCTCACTTTCCGCTCGCCCAGGTCGATGATGTTTTCGATCAACAGCAGTCGCCGAAAAGGTATAAGACCTAATTGTTCGGTTCGCTCAAATAGTTGCTTCAGATCAGCCTTGCGCGGCCGCAGTATCGAAGCAATGATGCAACTCAAGAGGATGAATACGATCGATGCAAGCGAAAGCGAGATTGGGAGTTCGTAAAAATCGCTTATCAGCATTTTCACCCCAAGGACGGTGATGATCAAAGCGAATCCTTTGTTCAGATAATGAAACATTTTCATAAAGTCCTGGACGGCAAAGTACAAAGCCCGCAGTCCAAGCATCGCAAAAAGGTTCGAGGTGAAAACAATGAATGGGTCTGATGTGATCGCAAAGATGGCTGGGATAGAATCGGTGGCAAAAACGATATCGGAAGTCTCAATGGCCAGCAGCGCGATCAACATCGGCGTCGTCCAGAGCCGTCCGTCTTTGCGAACGAAAAAATTAGCGTTTTCGTAGCCTTCGGTTACCGAGACAAAGCGGCGCAGTGTGCGGATGGCCCAGTTTTTCCCTGGATCGAATTCTTTCTCTTTTCGAAACATCATCAGCAGTCCGCTCGCAAGCAGAAATGCACCGAAGAGGTAAAGCGTCCAGTGGAATCGATTCAGAAGCGCCAAGCCACCAAGTATAAAGACCATTCGCAGGACAATTGCCCCTACGATTCCCAGAGAAAGAACTTTATGCTGGTACACCAGCGGTACTTGGAAATAGTTAAAAATGAGAACGAATACAAAAACATTGTCGATACTCAGGGATTTCTCAACGAGAAAGCCCGTTAAAAACTCAAGCCCAGCGTCTAAACCGCGTTCATGGAATAAGACTAAGCCAATATTGAAAAGAAGCGCCAGGCCGACCCAGACCCCAAACCACGTAATCGCCTCGTTCATGCCGATAATATGTGGTCTACGATTGAACAACCCAAGATCCAAAGCCAGCATCAGCCCAATAAAGATTAGAAATCCAATCCAAGGCCACATACTCAATACTCCTCGGTTGAATTCGGCGTGGAGCTGATCGCAACCAACGGTACATTACCAAAATAGGCGAGAATTCAAGACATACTTGATTTCTCACCCATTCAGCTCCGGTGTGTCATTAGCTGCTGCGTTCGCACCTCATAGTGGCGAATCGGATATTAGGGCCGCGATGCACAGATTTGTAATTTTCGAGCTACCACGGTTTGATTTTCCAGCCAACATAAAACCCTGCCAGGAATACAAGCCCCGAAGAAACAAGCGGCCTCTTTCTCAAGTATTCCCCTATCGAGTCTCGTAAATCTCCTACGAGCACCTCGAAATCCTCAAGCTGTGACTCGCACGACTTCGCCACAACTCTGTGCTCGTCCATATTGCTTGGTCGTTTAGCAATGCCCGCGTCGGTAGGCGTTCGTCCCATTTCAATTTACTCCTCTTCTATAATGTTAAGGACACAAAATTATTTTCCAGAGACGCCTCGAATGACGTCTTTTGTCCATTGAATATTTTTAGAAAACTCAGTTGTACTACGTTGGAATTGAATGCTCGATTTCGCTAAAGTCTTAAACGACATGGCAATAAATATTAAACTGAGAAAAGCCAAACCTCCACCAACCGCAAGTTGTGCTATCCATTCATCTACCTGCCAATAGAAACTAACAGCGGAGGCCAGTCCGAACACCAGCACAGCGGTGGAACCCAATAGTAATGAGCAACCAACCATCGCCATTGCAATCGACCCAAGCGATTGTTTAAGAACGGCGTGTGCATCCGTTTTGAACAACTTGGCTTGCAGTTCCGTCAATTCCAAGAGATCACATGCAAATCTGCCTGCGGTTTCCGTGAATTGACTTACAGGACCGGCATGTTCATATTTTCCGTTTATCTTCTCGATGTCAACCATCCAATGATCCCTCCAACCACGAAAGCCATTGCAACACATACTGACGGTCGAGATGAAATAATTCGTCTCGCCACATCAGGAATATCCGACTTTGGGTTACCATCGTTGCTCGAAAAAATCGAATCTATCCTTCTAAATTCATCGCTATTGTTCGGATCCAATACTCTGTTCTTTCGAACCGGTGTTGCGAAATCGATCATTGAAGCCTCCCTCTGTTTTGCGTGGTTGTAGAAGTGAAGCGAAATAGTGTTTTATCGCTGTTGAAGCCACATTGGCAACCAAAGCCATTGCCCCACTTTTCCAAGTTGCCTGATTTGGCTTTGTATTCCCGAAATCGGTGGTTCTGCCTGGCAGAGGAATGTTCGCAGGCGAATTCGTTCCAAGCGTACTTCGCACGACACTGAAGCCAACCAGTGAAGCGACAGCAATTGACATCAGTGGTTTGGATCGTACATACTCTTTCCAATCCACCAAACGATTCGCCTCCCCGTGCAGTTCGCCTGCATGATAGTGACCAGACGCCCGCACCGATTGCATACGAGCGAGCAGCTCGTCTACATCGCCTGTCTGCTTCGAAGCATTCATGGTTATCGCTTTCGACTTGCCATGGAAATGCCAAGAATGAGTCCCGCCAAGATTCCAGAGCCAACTGCAATTGCAAGTGATTCTAGTGGTCGACGTCCGACACTTTGAGCGGTGTATTCCATTCCCTTTTTGGTTTCCGTGGCGACTCGATCGTAATTGTCGCGAATGATTTCACCCGCTGCGTCGGCATATTGACTTGCTCGGTTCGCGACTTGGTTGAATGTCGTACCAGCCGACTCGCAGCATTCCGAAATGAAGGAGGAAATCTGCTCTCGGCTTTTCCCAGTCTTCCGCTGAACCAACCCAACAAGCTGTTCAAAATTTCCTTCAACCCTCGTCAATTCGTCTTTCGTAAACTCACCAAATTTTTCCTTGATTGATCCCACTACGCCATTCCAATTGCCCATTAATTTCTCACGAGTAACCATTTTATTCTCCTTCGTGCATTGAACTTAATATTGATACAGTAATCACTTCAAATTCCATTACCAATTCGATGTCGAAAATCGAACGCAATCGTCGTGCCATATTTGCTTGTTCGTCGGAACACGCTGCAAATTTGGGTCTGAAGCATTTTAAATGCGCGACGAACGATCTTTTCTACGCCCAGGGTGGAGGAAGGCCAAGCAAAAGAAGATTGCCTGGGCCATTCGGAATTAAAGGGCTTCGGGTGGTTTAATCGATGTATTTGGTACAAAATCTGCCAGGCTGGCACATGATTGAGCAATAGTGCCACATCCGACCGACACCCGCTAACCCGAATGATTAGCGTTTGCTTAGCGACACAGGCTTCGATCCATTTCGCAGAGTTGGATCAAGGTCAAACCGATCGAGATTCATCACCTTACTCCAGGCCGCCACGAAGTCATTCACAAACTTCTGCTTAGCATCGTCACAGGCGTAAGCTTCAGCGATAGCTCGAAGCTGCGAATTCGAACCAAACATGAGATCGACTCGACTGCCAGTCCATTTGACCGCACCCGTCTTGCGGTCCCGTCCTTCGAAAAAATGATCGCATACAGGGGACTTCTGCCACTGCGTGCTCATGTCCAGCAGGTTCACGAAGAAATCATTGGTCAACGTCTCGGGTCGCTTAGTGAAGACGCCAAGTTGAGGGAAAGCAGTGTTGGTGTTTAGAACCCGCATACCGCCGATGAGTACCGTCATCTCCGGAGCGGTGAGCGTGAGCAGGCGTGCTCGATCGATCAGCAATTCTTCCGCCGGTCTGTCGTGCTCGAGACCGAAGTAGTTGCGAAACCCATCTGTGGTTGGCTTGAGCACTGCAAAGGAATCCACATCGGTTTTCTCCTGCGACGCGTCCGTCCGCCCCAGCGTAAAGGGAACTTGCACTTCTTGACCGGCCTTCTTGGCAGCGGCTTCAATGGCGGCGCATCCGCTCAGAACGATCAGGTCTGCGAGCGAAACCTTCTTGCCACCGGACTGAGACTTATTGAAATCCATTTGGATTTTTTCAAGAACCTTCAAGACCTTTGCTAGTTCGGTAGGGTTGTTGACTTCCCAGTCTTTCTGCGGAGCGAGGCGAATGCGAGCGCCGTTGGCTCCACCGCGTTTGTCGGTCCCCCGGAATGAAGACGCCGATGCCCATGCGGTCGAAACCAATTGCGATATGGAAAGCCCCGATGCGAGCACCTTGCCCTTAAGAGCCACGATGTCCTGATCGCCGATCAATTTATGATCGACAGCAGGGACAGGGTCTTGCCACAACTGAGGTTCGGCAACCAGCGGGCCAAGCAAACGGGAGAGAGGACCCATGTCGCGGTGCGTCAGCTTGTACCACGCCTTGGCGAAGGCGTTTGCGAACTCGTCCGGATTCTCGTGGAATCGTTTTGAAATCGGCGCATAGATCGGGTCCATCTTCAGTGCGATGTCAGTCGTGAACATGATCGGGGCATGACGCTTCGACGGATCGTGAGCATCCGGCACTGTCCCCTTCGCAGATGCCTCCTTGGGAGTCCACTGCGACGCACCGCCCTGACCCTTCACCAGTTCCCAGTCAAACCCAAATAAATTATCGAAGTATCCGTTTGACCACGCCCTGGGAGTGGAAGTCCAAGCTCCTTCCAGGCCGCTGGTGATGGTGTCGCCAGCATTGCCCTTTCCAAAACTATTCTTCCAGCCAAGGCCTTGCTCTTCGAGGCTGGCCGCCTCGGGTGCGGCACCGACGAACTTACTTGCATCAGCAGCGCCATGGGCTTTGCCAAATGTATGACCGCCAGCGATGAGCGCAACAGTTTCCTCGTCATTCATCGCCATGCGACCGAACGTTTCCCGAATGTCCTTAGCAGAGGCGAGTGGATCCGGTTTGCCGTTCGGTCCTTCTGGGTTGACGTAAATCAAGCCCATTTGAACGGCGGCAAGCGGATTCTCCAGTTGGCGATCGCCGGTGTATCGCTTGTCTCCCAGCCACTCGCTTTCAGGACCCCAGTAAATGTCCGTTTCTGGCTCCCAGACGTCCTCGCGCCCTCCAGCGAATCCAAATGTCTTAAATCCCATCGACTCGAGGGCTACGTTGCCAGTCAAGACCATCAAGTCGGCCCAAGAAATTTTCTGGCCGTATTTTTGCTTAATCGGCCAGAGCAATCGACGGGCCTTGTCAAGGTTGGCATTGTCAGGCCAACTGTTCAGCGGAGCGAAACGCTGTGTGCCGGAACTCGAGCCGCCACGACCATCCGCGACGCGATACGTACCTGCACTGTGCCAAGCCATCCGAATGAAAAACGGTCCGTAGTGGCCATAATCGGCTGGCCACCATTCCTGTGACGTCGTCATCAGTACTTTGAGGTCCTTCTTCAAGGCATCCAGGTCGAGTTTCTTGAACTCCTCGGCGTAATTAAAATTCCCACCCAGGGGATTACTCTTGGGCGAATTCTGATGAAGTATTTGCAGGTTCAACTGATTGGGCCACCAGTCCCCATTCGATAAGACCCCAGCGGCCGTGTGTCTTTCCGACGTGGCTCTTTGGGTTCCACCTATCACCGGGCATTTGGCACTGCTTTCCAATTTTTCCGCCCCAACTGGTTGTCCACT
>JAYVBW010000223.1:0-2914 GCA_043750255.1 Pirellula sp. | reverse complement strand
TCTTACTTGCCAGGTCGTATATCCAAATCGACACTTTTGGATTCGGATCTCCGGCTTTGGGATAACGTACAGATTGCAACTTGGTGTAGTTGGCAGTGTTGTCCAACGTCAAGTGGTAATCCAACATCTCGCGCTCATCGACTTCATAGTATGCAAGTTTCGAGCTATCGGGCGACCACCACATTGCATCGCTTTGCTTGAGTTCTTCTCCATAAACCCAGCAGCCCGTTCCAAACCTCAAGCGATCAACGCCATCTTGGGTTACTTGAATCTTTTCCGCGTCCGATATGGTTGGTACAAGCGTGATGTTAAAGTCACTGTAGACTGCCTTCCAATTGCCATCGGGTGAAATTGCGACAGATCGTTGTTGAGCTCGCCCCACGGGCGGTTGGTTACTTCGACGTTGGCCTGCTCGGCCTTCGGATGCCTCGGGCTTTGCTGTCGTAGCGTCATCTGAAATCACGAAGCTCTTAAGATCTATCGATTTGCGTTTGCCTGCAACGGTGTATTGGGCCGAACCGCCATCATCGGACCATTGGATCTGCTCCACTCGGCCACCACCTGCCAAATCAGCTCGGAGGGCCGAAATCTCTTGATACTTTTTATAGCCCGGTAATTCTTTGAACGTAGGTTGTGCATTGAGAAATGCGATCGGTGACAACGTAACCAAAGAGACGCTGATCAGGATTACAAATATTCGATTTGGCATATTGTTTCTAAAACCTTCTTTTTCAAGAACTTCCACAGGTTCAAAGGCCTCGACGTTGGCGGCGTCGCCCCGAGAGTATCTACTTTAAATTCCTTGATCACGCGCTGGCGCCCTTCAGATTATAACGTTCATTGCAAAATTGCGGAGCGGTTAATGATCTAACTCGCCGCGTTGCCATACTACTTCCAATCGAACGGAACAAAAACGTCACTTCCAATCCACTATAAAATACCGAATTTTTAACACCCCAGGAGAAGTCCAAAGTGCGATATGCGGTGGTTATTGAAAATGCTGGATGCAACTATTCTGCCTACGTGCCCGACCTGCCGGGTTGTATTGCCACAGGTGTAACTGAAAGCGAAGTCGAGCAGCAGATTCGAGAAGCCATTGAGTTTCATCTCGACGGCATGCGGGAAGATGGTATACCGATACCGCCACCATTAAGCCGGGTTGAATATATCGAAGTTACCGCCTAGCACCAATGGCTCAACCCAAGACGTACATTTTGGACACTACCGATTCTTGGCGGTCTCAATTAGTTGTGCGATCAGCGGTAGAAGTTGTTTCTTGCGGCTTACCACGTTGTCGAGTTGATATAGGTTGCGGTCCAATTGCGGGTAGTTTATCTCGTCCCATTCATCCGATTCGTGACTGAGCAGCAACAACGAACCGTTGCTGACGACGTCGGTAACAAGAAGTGCCGAAAAATCCAGACGCTGCGTCAATGCGAGTTGCTCAAGTGCGGTGCGCAATTCATCTTTCCGGTCCCAGAACAAGTCGAAACCAATTTCTTCGATTTGTGAAATCGAAAATCGTTGGCCATGCTCAGTGAATTCTTTGCAGTCCTCCCTGAGAACCTCGGTGGGAGTACACGATCTTAATGCCGATCCAATCTCGAAGAACTCTTTGGCAAAAACAACCAAGTCGACATCACAAAGTGTTTCAAGCCATTTGAGAATATCTCGATCCACGTCGGTGGTCGTTGGAGATCGCAAATGCAAAGTGTCGGAAATGATTCCCGAGGCCATACAGAGTGCAATACCAGGGCGTGGAATCAAGCCAGCAGTTCGAAATTGCCGAGCAACCAAAGTACAAGTGGACCCCACCGGTTCGTTGATAAATCGAATAGGTTGTGTGGATTTTAACCCACCACCCAATCTGTGGTGATCAAGCACTTCAAGAATATCGGCTTCATCGGCACCGTTGACCGCTTGGCTCAATTCATTGTGATCGACCAAGATTAGCTTTGGCTTGGGCGGATTGACCAAGTCAGATTTCGAAAGGACACCAACCAATACTCCCGCATCGTTTACAACTGGGAAGATTGATTGGCTAGACTTCTCGACGATCAATCGAGCTTCATCAAGCGGTTTTTTTGCGGCGAGCGAGACAAAATGCGTGTCGATCGCAGAGTCGACGAACTGTGCCGATTTGATCCTCATCGTTGTGGTTGCGGTATCAAAAGGGCTTTGAATGACTGCAACGTTGTGAGATTTTGCCAACTGCACCAATCCAGGTGAAAGAACGTAACCGCCTGTGACCACTAAGGCGCGCACGCCGTGCTCAATTGCCGGCAATTGGATGGTAGGCCGATCGCCACTCACCACGATTAGCTTTTCGGCCGGAAATTTTTGCATCCTTTCGGTAAACCCGCCAGCGCTCATGGCACCGACCATGACTAGCAGCTCGTCATGTTGCATAGGATTGAGCGAATGCTGGAATTTGCCTCCCAGGATCTCGCAAATTTTCTGAAGACAGGTAGCCACTGTACGAGTCTTCAAAGGGTCTCCATCGTCTCGAAAGATCAAGTCCATCAATTGGAGTATCGATAGAACGCCGACAACTTTTCCACCATCGTTAACAATGGGAATAGCCCGAACATCGTGCTCCTTCATCCGGTTGTAAACTTCGAAAAACACATCACCGTATCGAGCTGTCTTGACATTGCGCTGGCAAACGTCTTCGACTTCGGGTCGAACATCCATCACGATTCTGGGGGCTGGCACCTTGGCTTTGCGAAGAACATACTCCGTCCGCTTGTTGGGTGTGCCACAGCATGCGGCAACAGCGTCGGGACGACTGGTCTGCTGCAAGAGGTCGGCATACGCGATCGCGGAACAAATGGCATCGGTATCTGGATTGCGATGACCAAAAACAAGTACACTCATATGGGATTTTACGATTGAGACGAGCGATTGGTTAGCC
>JAYVBW010000222.1:0-7522 GCA_043750255.1 Pirellula sp. | reverse complement strand
GTCTTTGTGCGAGGCAAAGATCATGCTCATCGTGACCCAACTGCAGTGCAGCAACTGATGATTGATACTCCCTCCGGGGCTCAGGTGCCGTTGAGCAGTGTCGCGAACGTCACGATTGTTCCCGCTCCCAACGAAATCAAACGCGAAGGAGCATCGCGTCGACTGGACGTAACATGCAATGTTGCCGGTCGCGACTTAGGAACGGTTGCAAAAGAGATCGAAGCCGCAGTACTAAAGAACGTGACCTTTGGAACAGGTTACCATCCTGAGTTTCTCGGTGAGTATGCTGAAGCTCGCACGTCGAGACAACGTCTGTTGCTTTTGTCCGTGGCAGCCATCCTAATGATCACGATAATCTTGTACGTGGATTTTCAATCTTGGAAATTAGTGTTGCTCATGTTGGGAATGCTGCCGCTCGCGATTTTGGGTGGTGTATTAGGTGTCTTCGCAAGTGGCGGTATCCTGTCGCTTGGATCGTTAGTTGGATTCGTGACCGTCATTGGTATCGCAGCTCGCAACGCGATTATGCTGATCAGTCACTATCGCCATTTGAACGAAGTTGAAAGCGTAAAACATGGAAGGGAGCTTATCCTTCTCGGTGCTGAGGAGCGACTAGCACCCATTCTAATGACAGCGTTGACGGCAGCTCTCGCGCTCGCTCCGTTGGTATACACCGGAAATTTGCCGGGCCAAGAAATTGAATACCCAATGGCGATTGTCATTCTTTTCGGCTTGGGCGCTGCGACGATCATTAATCTATTTGTCCTACCCCTCCTCTTCGACGGAATTCATAGACGCGACGAAACAAAATTGATTTCGATGGATGCCAGCCTGTAAATGCCTCCGAGTTCACCTCGAGTTCATCTATTGGCATCCCCCCTAACCTTCCCTGCATTCGCAGATTAACTCGTCTTTGATAATTGGACTTGTCATACCGCCGATTGCGAATTATTCCTACCTAGAACTTTCGAAGTCTAGTTAGGTGGATCGTAAACGGACTGCAGATTGATTCGCAAAATCCAAGGCGTTATCGTTCTTTTTTGTCTGTTCGCTGGATGTGCGAGCATGCCTGGATCCTCGCACGATTCTATGTTGCAAATTCCACAAAGCGTCAGGACGGCTCTCAGCAACGTTTCGAGCAAGAAGGTAGCATGCAAAACTGGAGCTATCACCAATGCGACCTATCGCTTAACGTCTTTCAGCCAAGGTAAAGACAGCCCTGAATTCACTTCGGGACTCGTCGCAATCGATTCGATTGATGGACCGTCAACTTCGTCTTCATTGTACGAAAACCGGGCGTCACTCGAGCCCTCTTCGATCGACTTGGACGCATTGTTATACCAGCCTGAAAAACAAGCGGTATGGGAGCGGTTGGTAGGGGATCAAATGAATTTCTATTCTAAAGAATCTGTCCTAGGACTAGGATTTGCTTTTGGTTCGGGTGCTTTGATTGCGAATACGAGCGCAGATGTTCAATTGCAAAATCATTTCCAATCTTCGGTTCGAGGAGCTTCAAGCGATGCATGGTTTGAATTTTTGCATTCAACCAAAGAGTTAGGTAACGGAGTGTACACGTTACCTGTTTTTGGTGCGGCTTGGATGGCAAAGGAAGTGATCGATGGTCCGCCGATGTTTGAAACAGTCGGTCTTTGGGGTGAGCGATCGATGCGAGGATTCCTGGTCGGTGCTCCGCCACTGGTACTAATGCAAGCCCTTACGGGTGGTTCCCGTCCGCATGAGGCGACCGGGGGTTCCCAATGGAATTCGTTTAGCGACAACAACGGAGTTAGTGGCCATGCCTTTATGTCATCGTTGCCATTCATTACCGCAGCGAAGCTTTCGGAAAATCCATGGCAGAAAACATTTTGGTACACAGCGTCAGCGATTGGTCCGCTTTCCCGGGTGAATGACAACGCACACTACCCTTCCCAAGTCGGGCTTGGATGGGCGATGGCGTATATTGCAGCAACAGCCGTTCATCAAACCGACACCGGCAAGCGAGGTTGGACGCTAGCACCACAGTCGTCACTGACCTCAAGTGGATTTGCTCTTCAATACCTTTGGTAGGTGAATATTAGCTAAAATCATTTGAAATCGCTTCTTCGCCATCCGTCAAAAGCAGAGATTGCCTTGTAATATCGCGATTGCTCACCAGTTACCTTGTCAACCATACGCCAAGTCTTGCTATTTTGTAACTTTACGGATCTGTAATGATGCCGTTTATTGTGCCATACTTAGACCATCAAATCGAAGGGAACTCCTATGATCCCTTCGTCCGCTACTCATTTACACTGTTTTAAGTTTAGACTTTTGTGATTGTCCATCCTGATGTGAACGCTCAATCTTCTGTCGCCACCGGCGAGGGTAGTCTGGATTCTATACGCCACGCAATCGAGCATGCTAAGCACTATTTGCCTACGCAAGGACCGATCGCGGTTTTTATTCACCACAATACGCTGCACGCATTCGAGCATTTGCCGTTTGAAGAAGCGGTTCTAGAAGGATTGCGAACCTATGGATCGCAACCGTACTGGCAGGAATCGCGATACCGTGAGGAAATGGCCCGCGATCGGATTCAAGTTAAGGACCTCCAAGCCGTATTGAGCCGCGACCTCGGAATATCGGGTTCGAAAGAAATTGCCTTGGATACGACGCGATACGACCTGCGTTACAATATGCTTCTTCATTCGGTTCTCACGGGCAGCGATGCGGAACTACAGTGGCTGTTTGCGGAAAGCGATGCGCTCGATCGATTTCGAACTGGCGTAGAGCCGCAAACTAGTTCTGCCATGCTGGAAGCAACCCGCCATTGGATCATGCGTCATTTACGACAGCAACTTTCCGAACCATCGACGGCGATCCCACCAGCGATTCGAAGTGTTTTCCAGAATTTTCCGATGCATACCATAGAATCATGGAGCGATTCAACGTGGAAGCAACTTACACTTCAGCTTCTTTGGCGAATCTGCCAAAATGGTGTTCTTAGTACCTCACCATTGCAGCATCGATCGCGATCGACGTATCGGCATCGCGATATTCTTTTGAAGGTGTCCCAATTCGATTGTGATCTTCAAGTTCACGAATTGTTGATTCGTTTCACATCGGCTTTTTTGGATCAGGGATTTGCCGGTTGGTCGATTCCACAACGAGAAGAAGGCTTTTATCGTTGCTTCCTATCGCTCTTTGCTGAGAAGTCACCCTGGGCAGAAAAATGGTTGCAGCCGTTGAGGGCGTTGATCGAAACGGAACAACAGACTGTTTCAACACCTATCGAATCGATCGCCAACTCACTGACTGCGTTAGGAGTTCCTGAAGGCATTAGGGAAAGTTACATCAAAAAGACACTACTGGCCTTGCCTGGTTGGACCGGTATGGTCGAGCAGATGTCATGCAATGCTAGTTGGACGCTGTATCCCGCGCCCAAGGACTCGCTCGAAGAATTCCTTGCGGTTCGCTTGTTGCTCGATCGAATCTCTGCGGCGAATTGTCTCGAAGAACACCTTTCGCATAACTCCTATGTGCTTTCGGAGGTATTGGCCCTCGACACTCCGGAACTTCATGATCCGCGTCATCAGACGGATCAACAACGTGCTTTTGATGTTTTTCAGTTAGCTCAACGATTAGGATGGTCGCTTCGCACTCTCTATTCTTGGTCGATCGAGGAATGGCAAAGTGTGGTTGCCGAGATTGGTTTTTTCGACGACCTGGAACGACGACGACTATTTCACTTGGCGTATGAGCATTGTTATCGCACCCAAATTTTAGATTCGATTTCAGAACACGCATGTCTTCCACTGAAAGTACCCTCGTCCGTATCCATCCAAGTGATTACGTGCATTGACGACCGCGAAGAATCCTTTCGCCGGCACTTGGAAGAGCTCGATTCGAGCGTCGAGACATTTGGGGCGGCAGGTTTCTTCAATGTCCCAATGTACTTTCGCGGTGCGGCGGATGCGCATTTTATCCCGCTTTGCCCGATCATTATGGTTCCGAAGAACTACGTCGAAGAAGTCGGTCCACTTTCGACTAAGCAAGCCGAAACCAGACGCAGTCAAACTCGAATGTTGCTAGGCAAAGCCTCTCAGACGTTTCATATGAGCAGCCGGAGTCTGTTCAGTGGCGCACTGACAGCTCTTTTCGGCTCGTTAAATGCATTCCCCTTGGTAGCTCGCGTTTTGTTTCCGCGAATGACGTCGCAGATTCGCAGTACATTTGTCAAGCTCGTTCGCCCAACGGCCGCCACGCAACTGCAACTAGAGCGAGGAGACGATGCCGAAGTGACCGACAAAGGAGCTCAGGGTTTTACACTTGTCGAAATGGCGAATATGATTGAGCGTCTGACGGGCGACCTGGGGATTCAAAGTCATTTCGCTCCGCTGGTCGTCGTCCTTGGCCATGGTTCATCGAGCTTGAACAACCCGCACGAATCCGCTTATAACTGCGGAGCTTGTGGAGGCGGTCAAGGCGGTCCAAACGCACGGGCTGTTGCTCAAATGGCGAACGATCCGCGTGTTCGAGCAATCCTCAAGGAGCGAGGCTTGGTTATTCCTGATACGACGCTTTTCGTCGGAGGATTCCACAATACATGCGATGATTCGATTCGCTATTCGGACGTCGATCGTATTCCTCTCATTCATACAGCAAAATTCCTGGCCGCTTGTGAAATCATTGATAAAGCGCGTTTAAGAAATGCTCATGAACGAGCTCGTCGCTTCTATTCGCTTGACATGACGAGCAGCGATGAAGAAGCGTTACGACATGTTGAGCAACGTTCCGAGGATCTTGCACAAGTTCGACCCGAATATAACCATGCCACGAATGCCGCATGTTTTGTCGGTCGTCGCGGTCGTACGCGAGGACTTTTTATGGATCGACGATGTTTTTTAACGTCGTATGATCCGACGACCGATGACGCGTCGACGTCGATTCTTATGCGTATTATGCAAGCCGTGATTCCCGTCTGCGGAGGAATTTCGTTGGAATACTATTTCTCGACGGTCGACAATGTTGGCTATGGTTGCGGGACCAAGCTGCCGCATAATATCACTTCCTTGATTGGAGTAATGGAGGGTGCAGCCAGCGATTTACGTACTGGACTTAGCCAGCAGATGGTTGAAATTCATGAGCCCGTTCGTATCCTCTTTATCGTTGAAACCAAGCCTGAATCGATCTTGTCCATCATGGACCGTAATACCCTCATTAAGACAACCATTCGTAATCGATGGGTGCAAATCGCTACGCTGGATCCGTCGTCGAACCAGATTCATCTGTTTCAGGACGACCAATTTGAGCCTTACGAAGCTGGACCACATGTTCTGCCGACGGTTCCGGTCTCGCGCGATTGGTATCGTGGTTGGCGAGAGCCACTTGGTTTTTCAAAAGTCGAGGCAAAGGCTGTTGCAATCAAACCTAATGCATCGATTGAGACCAGTATATGAATATTTCCCAATGGATTGAAGTATTTGGGTGCATTACCGTCCTGTGTCCGTGCTTGCTTTTTCTGCTCATTGGGCTAAGGCTGCTCGTAGGTCAACCTTTGAGCGAATTAATGCTAGGTCGATGGTTGAAGGCTTCGATTGGATTTAGCTTGATCAATGCGTTAGCTGTCCTCGCGATCATGATTGCGATTGGTTCGCGTCGCGAATTGATTGACTTAGGAAATATGGTCGAGATCCACGATGTCCATTTCCACTTTCATATCAAATTTGTTTTCGACCGTCTCAGCGTACCGATGGTTATCCTGTCGCTCGTCTTATGCGGAACTGTGGGCTCATTTGGTCTGAGCTACCTGCATCGCGATGCGGGCTTTCAACGGTTTTTTTTAAGCTTTGCGATGTTCTTGGTAGGCATGACGTTTGCATCTCTCGCAGGCACGATCGAAACGCTTTTTCTCGGATGGGAATTGGTCGGACTTTCGTCAGCTCTTTTGATTGCTTATTTTCAAGAGAGGCCATCGCCGGTGTCGAACGGGCTTCGCGTCTGGGCGATTTATCGACTTGCTGACGCAGCTTTTTTGGCAGCCGCTATCGCGCTGCATCATCAAACAGGTGAAGGTGACTTCAGTATTCTGATGGGCAATGAGCCTTGGCCTGCAGGGAAGGCTTCGCTCAGCAACGGTACAGCCTTGCTGGTCGGGACATTTCTCTTGATCGCAGCGGCTGGAAAATCGGGACTCGTTCCATTTTCTGGTTGGTTGCCGCGTGCGATGGAAGGTCCGACACCGTCAAGCGCCATTTTCTACGGAGCGCTTTCAGTTCACTTAGGCGCGTTTCTACTATTGCGTGTTAGTCCGATATTAGATCAATCGTCATTACTTAGCTGGATGGTGATCGGGCTTGGCCTGATTTCGGCTGTCTTTGCCGCGTTGGCGGGACGGGTTCAAACCGATATCAAAAGTGCGTTGGCATTTGCATCACTGACTCAGGTCAGTATCATCGTTGTCGAAATCGGCATTGGTCTGCGATATCTCGCCCTTATCCACATCATTGGTCACGCATGTATGCGTTCACTGCAGTTGCTACGAGCCCCCACTCTTCTTCGCGACTATAAAACGATGGAAAACGCCATTGGGAAATCTCTCGATCATGGCTCGCCTCGTATCATTGCAAGGCTTGGGCCTTCAACACAGCGTCGCCTCTATCGAAGCGCGATGGAGCGTGGTTACATGGACACGATCTTGGACGCTTGTATTGTAAAACCTTTCGTCCGCTTGTTTTCCACTTTTAATCGTTGGGAGCGAGCATGGACAGACTGGCTAGCCGGTTCACGTCATCGTTCGGGACAGCATCAAGAAAAGACGCAGAATGAATGAGTATATGGCCAGGCTAGCTAGAGCATTTAGGATAATAGTTAAACGATGAATGAATTGCATTTGCCATGGTTAGAACTTTGCATTCTCGTACCCGCATTGGCATCGCTCTGGGTCGGTAGGATTGTTGACGTTTCGCGGGCGCGTTCGGCAAGTCTATTTTTCTCGGCAACAACTTTGCTGCTTGCCTTAGCCGGTTGGATTGACTACGAGACGCTTTTTTCCTTCGAAGCCCATGATCATTGGGACATCGTCAAGTCGGTCATCGGACGCGAAGAATTCGTTATCGATAAGCTCAATGCTCCGCTGTTGCCACTTACCGCATTGCTCTTTTTTCTAACGATGTTGGCGACGCCGCGTGTTAAATTCGGAAAGTATTCGTTCGCATTAGGGTTGCTTTCGCTATCGTCGACGCTCGCGGTCCTGAGCTGTAAGGAGACGTGGTTGCTAATTACACTTTTGCTAGTCAATGCAATACCCATGTACATTGATTTGAGAACGCGGAAGAGGCCAACACGAGTCTTCGTCTTTCATATCGGACTATCTATGAGTTTGATGGTCCTTGGAGCTGCGTGTTACGAATTGTCGACTTCGGAATTTGGACGAGGATCTGGGATAGTTATGTTGGTCGCTGCCCTATTGATTCGTAGTGGTTGCGCCCCGTTGCATTGTTGGATTACCGATCTTTTCGAACATGCCGCTTTTGGAAATGCC
>JAYVBW010000221.1:0-3248 GCA_043750255.1 Pirellula sp. | reverse complement strand
ACTGGATTTTGAAAGTTCGATACAGGACATCGCATGGGACATTGGGAAAGTGCAGGAATTCCAGCTGACTTTGATGGCGTGGTGCGCCTTTTTCCGCTGCCGAGTTTGGTTCTATTTCCCCACGTTATTCAAGCCCTCCATATCTTCGAACCGCGGTATTGCGAAATGCTCACCGAAGCATTGGAATCCGATCATCTAATTACCATGGCTCTCTTGGTTCCTGGCTGGGAGAGCCAAGTCCAAGGAAAACCGAACCTTGGAAATACAGTCTGTATCGGAAGAATAATCTCGCATACGCCGACGGACGACGGGCGTCATAACATCCTCATGGCTGGCCTGCAACGTGCCAGAATTATTGAAGAACTCGAGGTGACGACGAGCTTTCGACAAGCTCGAGTCGAGTTGATACCGGACTTCCTGCCTGATGATTTTAGAGCGTCGTCCGACGAACATCGAAAGACACTCTTAGCTGTTTTTCGATCCATGATCCCGCAAGATGCCGCAAATTCAAAAACATTTGCCGACCTGCTTACCCAGCAACTACCTCTCGGAATTCTCACCGACATAATCGCCTACGCTGTTAACTTGCCAGTTTCTATCAAACAATTGTTGCTAGGTGAGGCCAACGTAAAAATTCGTTTCGAAACCTTGATAACCCATTTGGGGCCACTGCTCGAATCGCACCCCGACAATTCAAGAGAAACCACACTCACTTCCGGGACGTCCGATTTGAATAAAAGTTTCCCACCGCCCTTCAGTGATAATTGATTTGAAGTGGTACCGATCGTAACGACAGAGGAGATCGGGGGAAACGATTGCCAATTCAATCATTTTCAAGACTGTTGGCGAGCATTTCTACACGAGCAATCGATACAGCCATCAAAGTTGTTCGCAAGAGTCAAGGCTTTGCTAGGACATCAAGGTGTACCCATTATGGTACAATTCCGGGTCTTTCCATCGTATTCCATTCCAGTTATTGAATTTCAGCGTGCTAAGGTTGGTCTGCCTAGTCAACTAACTCGCCCATTCTGGTCTGGAAAGGACACTCAACGTCACATGCTCATGCGGCATCCGCTACCTGAATTACAATTTGCCTATCGATTGCCTTACGGAGCGAACATCACCGAACGGGGCGTTCAGTTCACGATCTTCAGTCGATCCGCGACTGCTATGCGGCTTTTGCTGTACAAGCATGTGGACGACCGCGAACCATCCGAAGTGATCGAATTCGATCGACGCAACGATCGCTGGGGAGATGTTTGGAGTATTTGTCTTCCGCACCTTCAACCTGGCCAACTCTACCATTTACAAGCCAATGGGCCGTTCGACCCGGAATCTGGTCAATGGTTTGACAGCAACGCTCGATTGGTCGATCCGTACGCTAAAGCCCTGGCTGGATGCTGTCAGCACACCACCGACGGCGTTATTCGTCCACCGAAATGCGTCGTCGTCGATGACGCTTTCGACTGGGAAGGGGATCGACACGTTCGTCGTTCCCTCAGCGACAGCATCATTTATGAAATGCACGTAAAGGGTTTTACCCAGAGCAAGACTTCCAACGTCGAACATCCGGGTACTTATCTTGGTGTGATCGAGAAGATCCCTTATCTCAAGAGTTTGGGAGTTACTGCCGTCGAACTAATGCCTGTCCATGAGTTTCCAATTTTGGACGTTCATGGCAATTCACCCGAGCGGCCAAACTATTGGGGCTATGACCCGATGGCCTTCTTTGCTCCGCATCGTGGTTATGCGTCGTCTAAAGAACCCGGGGCTCAAGTCCACGAGTTCAAGCAAATGGTAAAGGCATTGCATCAAGCAGGCATTGAAGTCATTCTCGACGTGGTCTTCAATCATACCTGCGAAGGTAACGAACGTGGTCCTGTTTTGACATTCAAAGGACTTGAAAACCAAGTCTATTACATCTTGAACTCCGGCGGAGCACATTACAGCAACTACACCGGTTGCGGCAATACTTTCAATGGCAATCATCCGATTTGCCGAGAACTCATTTTCCATTGCTTGCGACATTGGGTTCACAATTACCACATCGACGGGTTTCGCTTCGACTTGGCAAGTATACTTTCGCGGGATCGCTACGGTAACCTCATGCCGCATCCTCCGTTGGTCGATTTGATTGCGGAGGATCCCATGTTGGCGGATACCAAGATTATCGCTGAAGCTTGGGACGCCGCGGGCGCTTATCAAGTAGGCTCGTTCGGAGATTTGCGTTGGGCAGAGTGGAACGGTCGCTTTCGTGATGACGTTCGACGCTATTGGCGCGGCGACACAGGCATGGTCGGAGCCATGGCAACACGACTGAGCGGATCTTCAGACCTCTACGAACAGTCTGGCCGCGCCCCTTATTGCAGTATCAACTTTGTGACGTCGCACGATGGCTTTACCATGAATGATTTGGTGAGCTTCAAAGACAAGCACAACGACGCCAACGGTGAGGGGAATCGAGACGGGGACAATAACAACTGCAGTGACAACTACGGTGTGGAGGGCCCGAGCAAGAAGAAGAACATCGAAGCAATTCGTGTGCGTCAGATCAAGAACATGATGTCCTCGTTGCTTCTCAGCCAAGGGGTTCCGATGCTCTTGATGGGTGATGAAGTGCGTCGTACACAGCGAGGTAACAACAACGCATACTGTCAAGACAACGATATTTCTTGGTTCAACTGGTCCAATGTGGAGAGCAGTCCCGACATCCTACGGTTTACGCAAGCCTTGATTGAGTTTCGAAAGCTGCAACCGTCGCTGAGACGGGAGCGATTCCTAACGGGTCGACCTCAGGACAATCGGGGCGTCCCAGACGTAAGTTGGTTTGAATCGACTGGAAAGCCGATTCATTGGGATGCACCGGACGGGACGTTGATTTGTTGGCTTGGACGTCCATCGCTGGTAGACGATCCAGACGGTTTTGGTCGGGATATACTCATCATGCTCAACGGAACGCCCGAATCAAAGGTTTTCGCAATTCCACCACAAACGCGTGGCATCCGCTGGCGAATGTTCATGGATACGTCGAAGGAGTCTCCAAGGGATGTCTTTCCGAACTTGGACGGGCCGTTCGCGGCGGCCAACCGGCAAATTGAGTTGATGTACCGATCCACAGTTGTCTGGATCGGCGAAGACAAATAGCGATGGCCCTCAAGCCTCGATCGCTCCTATGTTTAACCGATCGAGGCCCTCAAGCCTCGATCGCTCCTATGTTTAACCGATCGAGGCCCTCAAGCCTCGATCGC
>JAYVBW010000220.1:0-2982 GCA_043750255.1 Pirellula sp. | reverse complement strand
GATTGGTATTTCTTACCTACCTCGGAATCGTCGCCCTCTGGCAACATTCCGAAAGTCTTCTGTCGCTTTATCGCTATTTCGTTTCGCAACTGAAGGGATCGTTGTTTTTCTGCAGCTCGCTCCTCCGGAGTCAAACTTTTTTTGGATGGACCGTTGCCGACCGTTTTTTGTGGAGAATTTTGGTTCTGCGCAATTGACCGTTCCATTTGGAGGCCAAACAGACCCGAACCGGCGATCAGAATAACGAAAAAGGCTGGTATACGGTTTGTTTGGATTGGCATGTTGGCATACTCTGTAACAATCAAGGCTGCTCCGATGGGAGATTTCAGCGTGATTCAAGACTCTATAGGACAAATCCCACATTGGAAACGACCACTCTACGGATCATCGCTGGCAACTTGCGAACTCGCAAGATTCAATTTGCGGTCGACCCAAGGACCAGACCGATGAAGGACCGGACTCGCGAAGCCGTCATGAGCTTGCTCGGTGGTACGTTTGGAAACGCGATCGTGTTCGATTTATTTGGTGGAACAGGGGTTTTGGCATTCGAAACCGTCTCGCGTGGTGCAGCCAAAGGTATCGTATTTGAAATCCTCAAATCCGCTGCTCGGGAAATTCAAACCAACGCGAAATCCCTAGGAATTACTGAATCCATCGAAGTTATTCAAACGGACGTCCTCGACTGGTCCAAGGGTTTGCCCGGAAACTGCTCGCGATTTAGCCAAAACCCGGATCAAATATGGGTCGTATTCTGTTGTCCACCGTATTCTCTTTGGGAGTCCAACGGTAAGCAATTGCTCGCAATGTTGGAGCGCTGGTGGATCGCCGCCCCGCCCGGTTCGCTCTTTGCCGTCGAACTCGAGGAAGCCACTTCGCCTGAGTATTTGCCAAAGCAAGCAGACTGGGATCTCCGAGTTTACAAACCTACCAAAATGGCAATCGCTGAAAAGGAAACACCGGAGGAGGACGCGACCCCCGACTTGCCAACCGCAAGCGATACAGTCGATTAGGCTAAGAGATCACGTGGCGGTACTTCATGCGAACCCTTGGCATAAAGCCAGGGGCATGCTCGGTCAAGCCGCTTCGCGGATTTTGAACCCTCTAGTCACCGCGAATGTCCAGGCTTGCCCTGGCATTCGCAACAGGTTTGGCGTCCTATCGTAGCACGCCAAACCTGTTGCGTTCGTTGGGCACGAGGCCCAAGAACGCTTCTGATTGCGAAAAACTCTGAATCCTTTGAAATGTAATCGTGAATTCCGTTTAATTGTCGAATCGCATTGGAAGTCCATTCAACGTTCATTCGGGAAGACCAAATCTCTTGCGAACCTCCTTAACATCAGTTGTTTTGCCTTGTTCGACGTCTTTCAATCCCGATTCAATGCTCTGTCGAACGTATATTCGATACATCACATCATCCCAGGTAGCGGAAGATGGCAACGAATCGATGAGTTTATGGGCGTTTTCTTTGATGCCAGTGGTCGGTAACTGCGACACAAGGTATTTCCTTCGAATGTAGTTCTGATCTCACCTTGGCATCGTGCGGAAAACAAGTGTCGCCTTTCGCTCGGCGAAAGTAGCGTTTTCCCATTCTTTCGCGGAGCGAAAGGCGACAATAAAAGATCGCACGATGCTAAGCAAGTGCAACGCACGGTACGTCGCGGATACCAAGGTTCGTACGCGGCTGGATGGGTTACTTTGGATTGGCATGGCGAATGCCTGGTTGCAAGCCTAAGGGGTATTGAGTTTAAAGACACTCTGGGCCGAGCCTGCTCCGCTTCGTTGAACCGCCGTATGCGGACCCGCATGTACGGAGATCGTACAGCTTTCGCCCCGAATGGGGCAGCAACATCCTAGCCCAGGGCAGAGCTTAGCGACGGAACGTCGTGAAGCGCCGCCCTGGGTACTGCAATACACCCAAGCGTTGCCCTGAAGGGGCGTAGCAAAATGCTGGAGCAACCATCGCTTGCTCGTTCGGCCCCTTCAGGGCAATTTACGGCGTCGTGGTGGCATACCCAGGGCGTCGCTACGCTATGCCCTGGGCTAAGTTGTTAAAACCCGTTGGGCTAAATTCGAATGGTTCGCTGTCAACCGCGATTGATAGGTTCTCCTGCGAACAAAGATGTGGCACGGGGCCATCGCACGGGGCCATCCATCTAAAATGCGTCCTGAAATCTTCCTTCCACTCAATAGCAATATGGCTGGCCCCAGGAAATTCTATCTCATTTGGATTGAATCATCCCGACAGCGCCTCAGACTTGATACGGCGAGGTGCCAAGCGAATTGAACAATCAAGCGAAGCGGTTCGCCAGCAAAAGGCCATTGAAAAGAAACTAGAACTGAACCCAGAATCCCGAATCCCGAGCCTGACCCAGGCGCAGCCCCTCCCATCGTTCGCTTCAAGCATCGCATCCGCGAGATAACCGGCAGAAGCCGTGGAATTTCAATGGATCGCAGGCTTGGCGAATTGCAGCGGTTCGTACGCGGCTAGATGGGTTACTTTGGATTGGCATGACGAATGCCTGGTTGCAAGCCCAAGGGGTATTAAGTTTAAAGACACTCTGGGCCGAGCTTGCTCAGCTTCGTTGAACCGCCGTATGCGGACCCGCATGTACGGTGGTGTGGGGAGGGTGCCCGGCAACGGGCATCCTTGACCCGATTTCGTCGATTATACCATGGTAGGGTGTTTCGAGTACAATGATCCCGTCGTCGATAATCCGTCTCGTTTTGGAGGTTGTCAAGGTGAATCAACAAGTAGGTATTCCAGGCATTGTCCGCAATGGTGTTGTTGTGCCACAATCGAATCAACCGTTGCCCGAAGGAACCCACGTCGAAATTCGGGTGGAGCCAGGAGATGTTCCAGCAGGACTGAAGTCAGAAATCGAAGCCTGGGACAAAGCAAGCGATGAATCATGGAAATGGATCGAATCGCTTGAGGCAAACGATCGATGACGATTGGCGAAATTCATTGGGTCGATCTTCCAG
>JAYVBW010000219.1:0-1609 GCA_043750255.1 Pirellula sp. | reverse complement strand
GGAGCAAGCTGGTCGCCGAATCAACTGGTATATCGCTCGCCTGAAAAAAGCGTGTGCGAGTGTTGCCATCCCTCCATTGCCGTACATAACGGACAGGTTCAAGTACTATTTCGCAATTCACTCCGCGGCAATCGCGATATGTACTTGGCGACGTTCAGCGCAGAAAGCGGCTCTACCGAAACGAAAGCCATCCAGCTAGGAAAAGAGCATTGGAAATTAAATGCATGTCCGATGGATGGCGGGATGCTCGCGATCGATACAAAAGGCTTGGTCTCAACAGTCTGGCGGCGTGGACGAGAGATTCTAACTGCGAACACAGATGGAACCGAGGAGCAATTATTAGGTTATGGCGAACAACCTTGGGTCACATCCAGTTCAAATGGTCCGATAGCCGTTTGGTCCGTACGCCGCGATGGTGAGTTGATGTTCAAAGCGATCACGGGGGGAGAGCCTCAAACGATTGCAAAGGTTGCTCGCGATGCCATCGTCGTTGCTGAGCCAACATCCGGAAAAGTGGCTTTCGTTTTATGGGAACAAAGCGAGAAAGGACGCACAAGCATTTTGGCAACGCGCATCGCGCTTTCGCCAAAACAACCATAATGTTTTGTACCCTTTGAAAACCGGCTCGTTCGGCCCAGCGGGCGTTTGAGACTAGCGTGGAGAGTTTTGATGGGGAACTATCGATCTCAGCAGCGTAGGCTACACTGTGAACCATGACGATCATATTGGGGATTTCAGCTTTTTACCACGATTCGGCAGCAGCACTTGTGGTCGACGGGGAAATTGTAGCCGCTGCGCAGGAAGAGCGATTTACTCGCAAGAAGCACGATCACGAATTTCCCAAGCAGGCCATCGAGTTCTGTCTTCGCTTTGCTGGAATAACGGCTGATCAGCTAGACTTCGTCGGATTTTATGACAAACCTGTTACGAAATTCGAGCGACTGATTGAAACCTATTTAGCATTCGCCCCCGCGGGTTACCGATCGTTTCGGCAGGCTCTGCCGCTTTGGTTAAAACAGAAGTTGCATGTACCTCGAGAAATTCGGCAAGGGATACAGGGCTTCAACAAGAAGATCGTTTTTTTGGATCATCATCAATCCCACGCTGCCAGCGCTTACTATCCATCGCCGTTTGACGAGGCCGCGATACTTACCTTGGACGGTGTGGGAGAATGGTCGACGAGTTGCATTGGGCACGGACAAAGAAATAAACTCAAACTGCTGCAAGAGATCCGATTTCCTCATTCCCTCGGCTTGCTTTACTCCGCCTTTACTTACTACACGGGCTTTCGTGTCAACAGTGGTGAATATAAATTGATGGGGCTTGCACCTTACGGCGAACCCAATTTCAAGCAGCAGATCTTGGAGCATCTCGTCGATTTAAAGCCGGATGGTTCGCTGCGGATGGACATGAGCTATTTCAATTACTGTCAAGGACTGACCATGACAAGCTCGAAATTCCATCGCTTGTTTGGTGGTCCACCGCGGCAACCAGAATCAATAGTGTCACAGCGAGAAATGGACTTGGCGGCTTCCATTCAAGCTGTCACGGAGGAGGTGATGTTGCGGATGGCAGGGCACGCGCACGCGATTACCGGTTCCAAGAATTT
>JAYVBW010000218.1:0-1753 GCA_043750255.1 Pirellula sp. | reverse complement strand
TTGGTTGCAGTGTCTTTGGTTGCAGTGTCTTTGGTTGCAGTGTCGACTGGAACGGCAGTTGTTTCGCCCGCCGTCTTCTGTTGCTTAGCGGCCTGCAATTCCTTTGCTTTCTCTTTCTCCCTTTTTGCAATTTCAACTCTTAATTTAGTAAGCTCAACTTCCAGTTTGGCGACTTCAGCTTTCGCTTCTCGAACGGGCTGATACTGTTCTTCTGAGACGAGTGGGCGACCTACTTGCCTGGAACTTGCGAAGACACCAGCCAGGGCGTGGTAGTCCGCAGCACTAATCGGATCGAACTTGTGATCATGACACCGCGCGCATGCAACTGTCAGCCCGAGGAACGTACTCGTTACCGCATCGACTCGTTCCTCCCATTCATCAGCCACGATCAACTTGATAATTTCGCACGGCAGTTGCAGCTCCTTCCAATAGGTTGGGCTCAGGCCAACGAAACCGAGTGCGGTCAGATCCTGCGGGTTCGAACCGGGCATGAGATCGACGGCCAATTGTCGGCGCACAAACTCGTCGTAGGGCATGTCATCATTAAAGGCGGTTACGACCCAGTCGCGATACAAATGCGCTAGTCCATCCTGCAAAAGCCAACTCTCGGTCCGATCCGTATACCGAGCGAGATCGAGCCACATCCTCGCCCACTTCTCACCGTACTGTGGCGATGCCATGAGTCGCTCGACCAATTTCTCATAGGCATTGGGTGAGTCATCCTTTACAAATGCCAGAACGTCCTCCGGTATGGGCGGAAGTCCGATCAGATCAAAGCTTAAACGACGAATCAGCCCTACCCGATCCGTCGGCAGAGCTGGATGCAATCCCTCGCGCTCCATGCCTGATAGCAGGAAGGCATCGATACGGGATTTGGGCCATTGGCTGTCCTTGACCTCGGGTAGAGGATATTGATTGAGAGGCTGGAATGACCAGAAACGTCGACCTTCATCGAAATTGATTTGACGTGCCTTCTGATCGGGTTGAACGGATGATTTTGGAAAGGGTGCCCCTCGCTTAACCCATTCCGTCAACTCCTTAATTTCTTCGTCGGGCAATCTCCCTTTAGGAGGCATCTGAATGTCGCTGTCGTACTGAATCGAATGGATCAGCAGGCTCTCGTCCGGTTGTCCGGCGACCAGTGTCGGACCACTGTCACCACCTTTTTGAACCGAAGCGGCCGTATCAAGACGCAATCCTCCTCGCAAAACCTTTGCTTCATTGGAATGACAGGAGTAGCAACGGTGGGCGAGAATCGGACGAATCTTGCGTTCGAAATACTGGATCTCTTCGTCACTCGGCGAGGGCTCCTCCGCGACCGAAATCGTGGCGCACGAGAGAATGGCGATCAGTAGTAGAAGCAGATAACGAATCATCGCGAGAAAATACGGATTGGATTGGAAGGTTTTTCGGAGTTGAAAGCGTCAGGGCCAACCCGAACCAATCGGGATTGCCGAGAACTGCGAACGCTCACCGAGAATCGAAAACGGAGGGAAGCAATCTAGTAGGAAAGGTACATTATACTGTTTCCAGTACGTTCTCAACCGTGCGAATCGCACGCGGCCTCGCGATTCGCACGAAAGTGTGGCAGAGCTGGATTTGCTGATGATTTTGCAGTGGCCAACGCCACTACGGCAGGTAAAATGATGCGACCTGTACGATTGAATTTGAATTTGCCTATGCAATCCATTGAGCCTGAGGCGCTAGCCGAGCCACGCCGCAGGAAATCGGCTAGCGCCTCAGGCTCAGTAAG
>JAYVBW010000217.1:0-4949 GCA_043750255.1 Pirellula sp. | reverse complement strand
ACAACGAAACGTCGGACTAAAAAGAAATTCTAATTCGAAAATCGACCGACTAGGTTATTCCGTTTTTCAAAACGATGCAAAAAAGTTAAACCTCAATCGTAATAAAATACCGAATGTAACAATAAAGAACGATAAACACATAAGAAGGGTAAATGCAGTCGACTTCGTCTCGTCACGGATGGGCCGTGCGTTTTCCAAAATCAATGCATTTGGCAATCGAACTCGCCAGTATCACGACGAAACAAAAGATTAAAAAGAGGATCGCAGCACAGCATAATCCCCCCTGCAATTCTTGTTGCAAGTTGCCATCTTTCCATCCTTGTCTAAACGTTGGCCAGAACTTGCTCGACACCATTTGCGCCGCGGCCGTAAAGGTTGTTGACACGATAAATAACAATGGGATCGCTGTCACATAGACGTAGCGACCACGGCCGCATTGAAAAAGCCAGGTCGAAACGATACACAATGCAATGCCCGCCAAAAGTTGATTTGCGATCCCAAACATGGGCCATATCGTGTCAATCGAACTGCTCCAGATGAGCGACCCCCAGGCCAATGTTACCAACCCAGTGCTGATGATCACTCCCGGCCACCAATCCATTTTTGCAAACTTTGGAAAAACACTTCCGAGTACTTCTTGCAAGAGAAATCTTGCTATGCGTGTCCCCGTGTCGATGGTTGTTAGAATGAATAACGCTTCGAACATGATCGCAAAGTGAAACCAATACTTGATAACACTATCGATATCGATAGTGCTGGAAATTTTCCGCATGGCGTCCGTCATGATTTTGGCCATTCCAACCGCGAGCGTGACCGCGCCTCCCGTTCGACCACGCAAAGTCTCACCCCCAACCTGCCGCTCCAGTTCCTGCAAGTGATCGACATCGGCATGCATCTTGGTCAACGTCTCGGCATGCAAATGAATCTTGCTCAAGTCGATATTGATAGCCCAGTAATCCCCCGTTGGCATCGCTGCTGCCGCAAATAATGCGCAGACAGCAACTAGACCTTCCATCAACATGGCCCCATAACCAATCATGCGCAAGTCGCTTTCCGATTGAATCATCTTCGGTGTCGTTCCGGAAGATACTAGCGAATGGAAGCCTGAGATCGCTCCGCACATGATGCAAATAAATACGAATGGAAAAATAGCACCACTAAAGTAAGGTCCGCCACCATTGGCGTAGAACTCATTCACCGCTGGGGCTTGCATCACAGGATTGGCAACAATCAATCCCAACAGCAAAATCAATATCGTTCCAATCTTCAAGATGCTGGACAGATAGTCTCGCGGGCACAACAACAACCACACTGGTAAAACAGATGCGATAAAACCATAAATGCAAATTGCCAGAATGATCCCTTGGCGCGAAAGTGAAAAATAAGGCTCCAAAATCGAACCTGGAATCCAGTTGCCTGCTACAGTCGCTCCCAATACTCCAACAGCACCAATGAAAGAGGCTTCACCGATGCGGCCCTTTCGGAACCGATACATGTACAACCCAACAAACAGTGCAATGGGTATCGTGCAAAAAATAGTGAACGTTCCCCATGAGCTTCCGCGGATTAACTCGAACGACTTCGCCGGTACAACGAACGATCCTTCTTTGGCATTGAGTTCCGCTCCGGCAGGGATTTGCAGCGTGAACGTCTCGCTTCGCTTGAACTGTCCCCTTGTATATTCAATGGTTGAACCCGGTGGGACTTGTAGTCGTGTCCCGCTGGCTGTGGAATGCTGTTCAAGTTCACCAGGATAAGTAACGCGAGCCCCTGGGATCATTGCGATCGTTTCCCCACCCAGGGCCTTGACCACGACAATGCCAAGTCCAGACAAAGCAATAATCACGATGAACAAAATCGCTGCCGAAGCCAGGAGGCCAACACGCGGGCCCAAAAGTTGCCTCGCCATCTGAGCAAGGGACTTGCCTTCAAACCGAACACTCGCACTCAGTACTAAGAAATCCTGGACCGCGCCAGCCAAACAAACTCCAATAACCAACCATATCAAACCTGGCATATATCCAAACTGAATCGCGAGAACTGGCCCTATGAGAGGTCCCGCGCCGGAGATCGCAGCGAAGTGATGGCCGAAAAGAATCCATCTATTCGTGGGATGGTAATTCTGACCGTCATTCAGCCGAACCGCCGGTGTCGGCCTCAGCGGATCATTGCACGCAACTTTTGTTGCCAAAAACACGCTGTAGAAACGGTACGCAATTGCCATGATGGCCAGTACGCACAAAAGGAGCGGAGCTGCATGCATAATAAGCTAAAGTAATCAAAAGGCCGTTGGATTAAAGAAACCTTGCGGGGCGCTTGCTGAGCTTCAAATAGGCGGTTAAGGTATGTCTCGGTTGAGCATTAACAGCTTAACATCAGTCACTCAACTAAGTGTGCGCAGCGGCAGAATTCTTGGTTGGTTTCGGTAACATAGGAACCAACAAAAAAGAATTCGTAGTGCGGGCCAGTTGGGCTGGAGACTCTTGGGCGGACTGATTGGGTAGACAGGCCTACTTGAGAGTTGATTGATGTCGGTTGGACGGCGTGCATGCAGGCGTGATTGCATGTGTTGTTCCCGCGTATAGGAATACAGGGAATGCAAACCAAGTGAATTTTGTGAGTACCTCAAGTATGCGAGAGAAGAAGCTGAATGTCTAAGGACAAGAAATTTAAGCTCGAGTACGTATGGTTAGACGGCTATTTGCCAGAACCCAACCTACGCAGCAAGACCAAGATCGTAGACACTGCACCGAAGAAGGTTGCAGATTTGGCGCAGTGGGGATTTGACGGTAGTTCTACCCAACAAGCCGAAGGTAAGAGTTCCGACTGTATTCTAAAACCTGTAGCGCTCTACCCTGATAGCACTCGTGTCAATGGTTTTTTGGTGATGTGCGAAGTCATGTTGCCGAGCGGCGAACCGCACCCATCCAATTTTCGTCAGACCGTTGAGGAGGACGCAGATCTATGGATCGGTTTTGAACAAGAATATTTCTTCATGGAAGATGGTCGCCCACTCGGTTTTCCCGAGGACGGCTTTCCAGCCCCTCAAGGTCCATACTACACCGGCGTGGGTTACAAGAACGTGGGCGATATTGCTCGCCAAATCGTCGAGGAGCACATTGACATCTGTCTAGATGCATGCATCAACCTCGAAGGCATCAACGCTGAAGTTGCTAAGGGACAATGGGAGTATCAAATCTTTGCAAAGGGTTCCAAGAAGGTTTGCGACGATATGTGGATCTCTCGCTACCTGTTGTTCCGTTTGGCTGAGAAGTACTGTCTCGAGGTCGAGCTGTACTGCAAGCCAATCAAGGGTGACTGGAACGGTTCCGGCATGCACACCAACTTCTCGACGACGATGCTTCGCGAACAAGGTGGCAAGGAGTACTTCGAGAAACTGATGGCTGCGTTCAATAAGTATCGCGACGAACATATCGCTGCGTACGGACCAGACAATCATCTGCGTCTAACCGGATTGCACGAGACTCAATCGATTGACAAGTTCAGTTACGGCATTGCCGACCGCGGTGCTTCGATCCGTATTCCGCATAGTTTTATCAATGCAGGCTACAAGGGATACATGGAAGACCGTCGACCCAATTCGCAAGCCGATCCGTATAAGATCATTTCGCGATTGCTCAAGACCATCAAGTCGGTAACCTAAACAGTCTCGATTCAAGGTTGGGCGAAAGCCAAACATCAAAAGGCACGCAAATCATGCTTGCCTTTTTTTCTGCCCAAAAGCACAACCACTGTCATCAAGCAGCCCGGCGATCGTCCTGCTGTTGTCGCCTGAACTTTTTGCGATCTGCTTTGGACATCGGACGTCCCGAATAATCATCGTCGCCATCTTCCTCGTCACCGTCGGATTGCGTCGAGGGGATTTGTTGTCCTTGTTTGATTGGAACTGACTTCGTCAATGGTTGCGAACTCTGTTTTGTTATCTCCTCGGTTGGAGGTTTGAGCTTGAGCCCGTCCAGCATTCCAAAGAGTCCGCGCCTACCTGATTTGGCGGCGGGTTCGTCTACGCTTGTCCTTTCCGTTTTCTTGGCTGCGACCTTGGGTTCACTTCGTTCCTGTGGTTTTCTGGAAGCGAACGACAACCAAGATTTCTTACTTTTCCCGTCGGTTGCCTCCGATTCCTGAACCAGTTTGACACTTGGCTGTTTATTTGGCGAAGCGGTATGTTTGGCGGAGGGCGAATCGGCTAATGGTGTGTCGATTGCTTTCTGACTCGTACTGAATTTGGAAACCCAACCTCGTTTTGGTTTAGGAGCATCTGCGGAAGTTTCTTTCTTCGGCTCAATTTTCACGCTTGATCCACGCGACCAAAAGGATTGCTTGTCGCTTCTTGGTATTGCGACTTTCTTTTCAGCTTCATTGTGTCTCGACTCGGCCTTAGTGGTTTTCGCAACGGAGTTTGTCGTTGAAACGGAAGATTTCGCTTCGGCGTTCCGATTTCCTCCGATCCCAAACCATCCACGTTTCTTGGTCAGTCCTTGGTCTTCTATTGCATCAGGTCCAAGCTTGCGTTTCCTAGACCAAGGCATTTTCCATTTTGGTTGTTTGGTTTTGGCAAAGGATGCGTTCGGCTGGCCCAATTCGTCACCGCGTCTGTTTCGTCGAAACGAAAGCTTTGGAACTCTCCATTGAATGGGTGCGAGGTTGGCACCGCTGCGCACAAGGAATCTCTTTTGGGCATGGATATAGGTCTGGCGCAAGTAGATTCCGGATGCCTGGAAAACCGCCAGTATCCCCCCGAGCAAACAGCCGCCCACAACCAAATCGATCGTCGCTTGCGACCATGTGGTCTTCAGGAGACCCGTACCCAATAATGCGGAAACTGCCCAGGCAAGCAGCCCGAAAAGCCAGCTCACAACGCTCATCGGTGCAGTTTTGAGTTCGCTGCAAAGACGAATACCAATAACGCCAATGATGGACGCAAAGCT
>JAYVBW010000216.1:0-2276 GCA_043750255.1 Pirellula sp. | reverse complement strand
GACCGTGCACTTCGAAACCCGCATTCGATTTTTCTTCTTTTCGTCCTCGGGTTTATCCGGCAAATGGGAAAATCCGCAGACCCCGCCGTGTTCCATGATCTCGCGAGCGATTGCCCAAGCGATTGAGCGATCATTTGCAACCCCTAGAATCAATCCCTTCTTGCCTTCGAATAACTTCATTGAGCCGAACCTTAGCCATTGAGGAGATGAATGAGACATTTTCCAACCGCTTAGCCTACCCGCTCAAGGTGACCATCGACAAGCCCAGCTCGGAAAGACTGTTTTACAATAGAGAAAGCGTCTCCCCTGCTCGTGGCCATTTCGTTTTCCGGTTATTATTGATCTAGTTATCAAACACCTTAGTTCTGAAAGCTCCACTCCCCTCGTAAAGTCAAGCTAAATATGCCAGAGGATTCGTCTGAAAAACAGCGTCCGCAGTACCGTCGTGTGATCTTGAAGCTGAGCGGCGAGAGCTTAGCCCATTCGGGCGAACGAGGGATCAGCATGGACGAAGTGACCGCGATCGCCAAGCAGATCAAGCAAGCCCATGAACTGGGTTGCCAGATTGCCGTCGTTGTTGGCGGCGGCAACATTCTGAGAGGGGCTCAGTTTAAGGGCTCAAGCGGGGAAATGATCCAGGAAGCGACGGCTCATTATATGGGAATGCTGGCTACTGTGATCAATGCTCTGGCTATGCAGGATGCACTTGAGAACATCGGTTGCACAACACGTGTCATGTCAGCTATCAAAATGGATGGCGTTGCCGAGCCATTTATCCGCCGACGCGCAATCCGTCACCTTGAAAAAGGGCGGATCGTCATTTTAGCTGCTGGAACCGGCGCACCGTTCGTAACCACCGATACGGCAGCCGCTAACCGTGGACTAGAACTCGATGCAGATATTGTTCTCAAGGCAACACGGGTTGACGGTGTTTATAGCGAAGATCCAGAAAAAAACCCCCATGCCACCCTTTATCGCGAATTGGATTACGACACCGTTATTGAACGCAACCTCAAAGTGATGGACTCCACCGCCATCGCGCAATGCAGGACGCATCAGTTGCCCATCTTAATTTTTAATTTCAAGAAGGAAGGCAATATCGTCAAAGCCGTGAGCGGTCAGAAAGTTGGGACTCGTATCAGTCCACGGACTGCATCTGGCGAACGTATACTTGTGAACGCAACCTAACTAAAATAACTCAAATCTCACCCACTCTACCACTCTATCAACCACTTTTCCCATTTAGGAGTAATGCAATATGAGCGTCGAAAACATCTTGATGGATACCGAAGACCGCATGGACAAAGCTCTTGGCGTGCTCAAAAACAACTTGGCTGGAATCCGAACCGGGCGAGCGACGCCTGGATTACTCGACTCCGTAAAAGTGACCATCTACGGTTCGCAAACTCCGTTGAAGCAATTGGCAAGCGTCGGCGCTCCCGAGCCTCAGCAATTGGTCATCCGGCCGTTCGATTCGAGCACGATCAAAGAAATCGAAAAAGCGATTGTCGCAAGCGAGTTAGGACTAAATCCTCAAAGCGATGGCCGCATTATTCGTATCAATATCCCACCCTTGAGCACTGACGTTCGCAAGAAATTGGTCGCACGTATCAAGGACTTGTCGGAGGAAAGCCGCGTCTCGATTCGCAACGTTCGCCGAGATTCGAACAAAGCTGTCGATACGGCTGAAAAAGAAAAAACCATCAGCGAAGATGACCGAGACAGGGCCAAGGAATCGATTCAGGAACTTACGAAGAAGTTCGAAAACTCGGTTACGGATTTAGCCCGAAATCGGGAAACCGACGTCATGGACGAGTAACGCCGTGTCACAACGGTCGAAAAAATCTACAGGAGTGAATTATGTGGTTTGATGAATTCACAACACCGATCGGTTTGCTGAGAATTGCCGTGGACGCGACCGGACTGCGTTGCGTCCTGTTCGAAAACAACAAATACGATGCATCCGATCGCAGCGAATGGCGGCAGGATAAAGTCGTTACACGCGAGGCACGGGAACAACTGCTTCAATACTTTTCTGGCGAACGCCGAGATTTCGATTTGAAGATGAGCTTAGCCGGGACCGAGTTTCAGCAGCGAACATGGCAAACGCTAGCGAGCATTCCTTATGGACAGACTTGGAGCTATGCCGAACTTGCGAATCGAGTTGGTTCCCCAAAGGCCGTTCGAGCTGTGGGGGCGGCCAACGGACGCAATCCGCTCCCTATTGTTCTGCCATGCCATCGCGTTATTGGCAGCAACGGAACATTGACTGGTTT
>JAYVBW010000215.1:0-1911 GCA_043750255.1 Pirellula sp. | reverse complement strand
GGTCCTTGAAAAAGGCAGGTAAGAACTTTGGTGGGACGAACTGAAAGTGGCCGATCGCTCCGCGATCGTTGTTCCGACAGTTGAGTGTTTGTTCACTATTCCGTGAACCAACACAGCTCGACTTAAAGCATAGTATATTCAAAATCATCCCAAATGAACTAGGCTGCAATTAATGCGGATTCCTTCCACTTTCCCTGTGCGACGACCTACAACTTATACTTATCGCTATTAGACTCGGCATGCCGTTATTCCTTCGCCGATGCCAAGTTGGCTGTACGAGAATGCAAAAGCGGCTAAAAAAGAGGCTGCAATCGATCGGACAACCTGGCTTTGCTCAGGAACCATGTAAAACGACCTCAACCACAACAAAATACTCATGGCAGCCAAGCGAATCTTGTTCCTCGTCGGAGACTTCGTTGAAGACTACGAAATCATGGTTCCGTTTCAAATGCTCCAGATGATCGGGCACCATTGCGATGCAGTCTGCCCCGACAAAAAGCCAGGAGACACGATTCTGACCGCCATCCATGATTTCGAAGGCCATCAGACTTATAGCGAAAAACCTGGCCATCGTTTCCGAATCAACGCCGATTTTTCGTCCGTGGATCCGGCAACATACGATGGACTCGTCGTCCCGGGCGGCAGGGCACCCGAATACTTGCGACTCAATGCGCGTTTGCTTGATTTTGTCCGTCACTTTGCATCTACTATGAAGCCCATCGCGGCTATCTGTCACGGGCCTCAAATCTTGGCCGCTGCTGGCGTCCTATTGGGTAAGCGATGTAGTTGCTACCCTGCGGTTCGTTATGAAGTTACGAGTACCGGGGGTACTTACATAGAGCCCTCGGCCGGTTTGGATTCTGCACATACGGATGGCAACTTGGTGACGGCACCTGCCTGGCCAGCCCATCCGGCTTGGATCGCTCAATTTGCAAAACTGCTCGGCTCCAAAATCGAGGCGTAGACTTTGTCGATGCCTAGCACAGCAACCGAATTGCTTGAAATCCTCAGGCGACGATTCGGCCATGAAAACTTTCGGTCGACGCAACAGCAGATCATCGATCGCACTTTGTCGGGTGGTAACAGCTTGGTCATTATGCCAACCGGCGGCGGTAAGTCGCTTTGCTTTCAGATCCCAGCACTTGTTTACACCCAAGAGTTTGCCAAAAAAACATCGCGTGATGAAGATTTAACACGACCGCCACTGACGCTCGTGCTGTCGCCACTGATCGCATTAATGAAGGACCAAGTGGATGCTCTACAGGCCAAGGGAATTGACGCAACGTTCGTCAACTCATCACTCGACCGAGACGAGCGCAATCGTTGCTACAAACAAATCGCAGTTGGGCAATACTCGCTACTCTATGTAACCCCAGAAAGATTCCGCAAAGAAGAGTTCATGGCTGTTTTACGCACCCGTGAGATCAAGTTGCTGGCAGTAGATGAAGCTCATTGCATCAGTGAATGGGGGCACGACTTTCGTCCCGACTACACACGAGTAGGTGATTTCCGACGCGAACTGGGTAACCCGACTACAATTGCGTTGACAGCAACAGCAACGCCCGATGTGCAACTCGATATCCTTCGGCAACTTGGGTTTGCTTCCTTTGGCGAATCGCTTGACCAATGCCAACTGGTTCACGAAGGGATTCAGAGGCCCAATTTGTCGCTGGAGGTGAGAGAAGTTTGGGGCCTCGACGAGAAAGTCGGGGTTGTCCAAGACGCATTGAGCCGCTGGGGCAACACTAGCGGGATCGTCTATTTTACTCTGATCCGTACGCTGGCAGAGATGAGCGATCGACTGCATCAACTGGGCGTAGATCATGTGTGCTACCATGGAGACCTTGCGAGAAACGATCGACGTCGGGTTCAAGAAGGATTTATGAGGAATCGGTGCCCGCTCGTGTTAGC
>JAYVBW010000214.1:0-1572 GCA_043750255.1 Pirellula sp. | reverse complement strand
AAGAATAGTATCGCCATGCAACGCCGAATGGCTGGCTGGAACGAAGACAACCTGACGCAAATACTGGGCCTGTCAACACTTTAGTTTGCGTTTGCCCTGGGGTTGTTACTGTCTGGGAACTAATTCGAAAGCGTGAAGCGTTTGGAAAACTCCTTTCCCTTCTCGATCATCTTTTTATATGCAGCGAAGTCTTTTGACTCCTCATCGAACATGACGTAGCAATCTGAAAGTTGCCTATCTATTTTTTGGAAGTGTAGTATGTCTGAAGAGTGGATTTCCTTTTCGATTTCCCATTCAAGAGAAAAGTGATCTTTCTCTTGCCGTTCTTTTTTCGGCAACAACAACGCCATTTTGACGAAAGGCTTCTTACCGTCGACAATTTCAGGTCCGTAATCAAGTTCTACCACTTCCACCACGACTTCTTTGCCACGACGAAAAATCATCAAGTAATGCCCATCTCCTTCATCTGAGATCTTCTCCCAGCGGTAAAAATCGTCCATCAGTTTATCACCGTACTTCTCTCGCATTTCGCGATCCTCTTCTTCAGTTTCTTCCTTTTCTTCCTCATCTTGCAGTTTCTGAAATCTCAATTTGTATTGAGGGTCGTTTTTTGCCTTTTCAATATGCTCATTTGCTTGCCTGCGATTAGTACCAACGGGCAGACAGATACCAACCTTATCACAAAGCTCCGTCTGTTCAGCGTTTGCCGGTTGAGCCCATTCCGCCTCATCCAATAAGCTCCCTAGTTGTCCATACGTCAGGTTTGGAGTGATACTTACCCCGAATGCCTTAGCCTTTTTTAGCTGTTGATGAGTAGGGGGTTTATCAAACTCGGCTTTGTTAAGCAACTCTTCCAATTGCAGATAGGTGATATCAGGGCTCATTTGAATTCCCATTTTGTTAGCTCTTTGCATCTGCCAATCGGCAGGAGGCTTTTTACGATCGCAAGCGTTGCTGATCAACTCGCTGACCTCATTACGAGTCATTCTTGGTAAGATGGGGATTCCCAAAGCTTTTGCGTATGCAATTTGCTTCTCTGTCGGCATTTCATCAGCCAAGTTTTGTACCGACACTTGCAAGTGAATTTCCTTGCTCTTCTTCTTGTTAATAAAATCGAAAAATCCCATTATTTCAAACCCTTAAGATTTCCTAATGCCTCGATTGAGCCTACCGAATTTCAATCCATTAGGACGTAGAATTAGTCGCCATTGTAATCAATATCACTTCCGTTTGGGGGGAACTGACTGGGGGCAAACTTGGGATTCGGGATTGAAAACGAAATGGACGGTCTGGTCACTTGTTTGGAGGACGCTACCAACCGTTCCTGTTGAAGACGAGAGATACTATTGGAACTTGAATCCCGAATCCCGTATCTAGTATCTAGCTTCGGTATCGGATTCTAAGCGAATGGCTTAGGATCCAAACTGGAAAATGATGCTTCCAAACGTCTTGTAGATCGATCGAGTCTTGGTTCTTGAAGCCGTGGGTCAGCGTGATCGCAAGATGTTCATTTTAAACCCGAACCGTCGCATGAGCTGCGTGACGCAAGCTCGAATTTACTAGACTGGGATT
>JAYVBW010000213.1:0-1996 GCA_043750255.1 Pirellula sp. | reverse complement strand
GCCACCAGTGCTAACAAGCCGGAAGGAACCGGCGCTTTGCCCACGGGCTTCACGTTTACCGTCACTCGGAGCGGAAATACCGCTGGGATTGCCAGCGTGAAATACACGGTCAACGGCGTGGGTGGGGGTACTGCTGCTAATGCGTCGGATTTCGAGGGCGGCGCGTTCCCCACCAATGTCACCGTGAATTTCGCGGCGGGCCAAACGAGCGCGGTGATTTCGATCTTGGTCGCTGCGGACAGGACCAAAGAAAAGAACGAAAAGTTTCGCATCACGCTTTCTGCCGCCACCAACGCAACGATCAGCACGGCAACGGCCGATGGCATCATCCAAAACGACGACGGCACGGCAACCGGCGCCAGTCACTCGGCATTCGATGTTGACGACGAATACATCAACGTCTTGCTCCCGCACGCTTTTCCCTTGCCCGGTGCCGTCGAAGAACTCGATCACGACCACGTACACACCCACGATTACATGCATGATCTCACAAATGATCAGGAACTTGAAGCGCCGGATCAGCAGCCTGTCGAATCCGCTTGGCCGATGCCACTTGCAGCCACCGCACCTTTCGGTGAAGCGAGAACTGGTTCGAGTGTCGTCCTGAGTACGAACCGGCTGGCACAAGTTTCCCCACTCAGGGGTTCGTCCACCGATTCACAGCGCAACCGCGACGCCGCCCTGACGGCCGTGATGCAATCCAAAATCAGGGGCGATCGAGGAACTTCACGCTCGACTTCGTTGTCCCACGGCATGCGGACGGCGACTTGCAACGCCTTCGCGCTGCAAGCAGATTTGGTAGACGAATGGATGTCTCGCGGCGAGCCGTTGGACTCGTAAGTGGCGGCAAAGGTTCGGGTGTCATACTGTTCGGCACGACGTTCGCTGTAGTAAAACGCAAGTTCGTCGTCTGGGACTCGCCGTAGCAGTGAGGCAACCCAACTCTCGGAATGTGCAGCACGGTTGGTAGTTGAAAAGTCAAATTATTTTCTCGACACTCGTCGTTTTCGTACGGAAATATGCGCGAATGCTGTTCCGAAACGAGCTAGAAGTAAAAGGCGTCGTGATCGAAGCGGTGGATTCGGTTCCAACCTTCTGTAATGTTTTCAGAAATATTTTTTCGCGATCGACCGCAGAATTATTAAGATGGATGGCCCATTTGTTCATTTGTTCTTCCCAATATAGACCTCACGCGACTGCTGCTGGGATGTGTACTACCGCAACGGCTGATGGAGATTTTCTAACCCCTTGGGTTTCGATTGAAGTTTTGGTAGGGTAGCCGAACTCCTGCAACTAGGAATTGATCGGATCGCAACGCGTCAGGTGCTGCAAAGCCTTGTTGGGCTCCAACTGTGACTACGTCGTCTTGATCGACACCGTCTCCACTGACTCCTAGCCCGCCAACTAAGACCTTGGTACCGGACACATCGTCATAGAGAGCCGAGCTCCCCGGAAAGAATACGATGCCATTTTGTCGCTTGATATTCCTCGGGTCTCGGAAATTTCGTGAGGCATTAAACGAGTCGAAGGACAACACGGTAGCGGTAGTTGACGCATAGACCGATGCTGGCAATGCAGCACCCGTATTTTCACCCGATAATGGATTGATGCCGGGCATCGTTAGTATGCTGAAATCACCCGCTGGTGTGCCCTCCCGCGAACCCGATGGAAATCGAGGTAAAGCAAGGAATCGAAAGGTTCGGTTTGTTAAGGCGGTTCCAATGGGAATGTCAAACGAACCATTGTTGTCTTGGTCAATTCGGTCGGCATCCACCAGCGAATTCCCAGCGTAGTAGGCTGTATTTCTGGACTTGGCAACTGCCACGTCGATCGAAAATAGCGTTGCGTCATGCATTCGATAGAGACCCAGCACTTCACCAGCAGAATCGGAAACCGCTAGAACCATTTTGGTGCGAGCTCCCGGTCGGAAACCGTTTTTGACGTCGAGACGAATCGCAGCCCGCGTTAGGTTCGCTTCCTGGATTCCGTTGTTGAT
>JAYVBW010000212.1:0-4062 GCA_043750255.1 Pirellula sp. | reverse complement strand
GGCAGCATTGACACGATCATGGATCAGTTCCAATCGCTTATCAACGATGTTTTTGACAAGCAATCGGTTTTGGAGATGGTGTTGGCCAATCCTAAGATTCCTTCGGACGAAAAAATTCGGGTGCTCGATAAAGCTTTCGCGGGCAAGATGGACTCGACCTTGCTGACTTTTTTAAAAGTGGTTTCGCGACGGGGTAGGTTGAACGCAATTCGCGGTATATACCGCTCTGCTGCTGCACTGCGAGACGAAGCGGTCGGTCGAGTTAGAGTGCTGGTCACTACAGCACAACAACTCGATTCAGCCGCAATCAGTTCGTTGAAGGAAAAACTGCAAAACCTGTTCAAGAAAGAGGTTGCCATCACCACCAAGGTCGATGCGACGGTTCTTGGCGGATTAATTGTAAGAGTCGGTGATGTTGTATTCGATGGAAGCGTCGATGGGCAACTGAAACTGCTCAAGAAGGCAACCTTGGCGAAGGCTGAAATAGCCATTCGAGAGAAGCTGACCAGCTTGGCTTCATAGAAAAACTCAAGTCGAAAAAAACCAAATCGCTTCCAAGCGAATAACCCTACCTTTGAGCCATTGTAAGTCGTTGATCAACAAACCATGAAATTCAATTCGGACGAAATCGCATCGGTCATCCAGGCCGAAATCCAGCAATACGGCAGCACTATCGATGTGCGCGAGGTCGGCACGGTTCTCGAAGTTGGGGACGGTATCGCTCGTGTTTACGGTCTTTCGAACGTCATGTCGGGGGAGATGGTCGAGTTCCCCAGTGGTGTTACTGGGTTGGCGTTCAATCTCGAAGAGAAGAGCGTTGGAGTCATCATTCTCGGTGATTTCCTGGGCATCAAAGAGGGGGACGAAGTGCGTGCCCTAGGTAAGCTACTCTCGGTTCCAGCCGGGGATGCAATCGTCGGTCGAGTTCTCGATCCGCTTGGAAATCCACTCGACGGCAAGGGCCCTGTCAACGCCACGATTACGAGGCCTGTCGAACTGATCGCGACCGGTGTGGCTGATCGACATCCCGTTCACGAACCGATGCAGACAGGCATCAAAGCGATTGACGCGATGACCCCGATTGGGCGAGGGCAACGGGAATTGATCATCGGCGACCGAAAAACCGGCAAGACGGCCGTAGCGATAGATGCGATCGTGAACCAGAAAGGCAAAGGCGTAAAATGTTTTTATGTTGCTATCGGTCAAAAGGACTCCTCCGTAGCGTTGGTGATCGATGCTTTAGAAAAGAACGGAGCGATGGAATTTACAACCGTCATCGTAGCCGGGGCGAGCGCTCCAGCCCCATTGCAATACGTCGCACCTTACGCGGGAACTGCAATGGCCGAACACTTTATGTTCAATGGTGGCCACGCATTGATCGTCTACGATGACTTGAGCAAGCAAGCAGTCGCGTATCGTCAGTTGAGCCTCTTGATGCGTCGTCCTCCAGGACGTGAAGCATTCCCCGGCGACGTATTTTATTGTCACAGCCGACTGCTCGAACGATCGGCTAAGCTCTCCAAGGCGTTGGGTGGCGGTTCGATCACCAGCCTTCCGATTATCGAAACGCTGGAAGGTGAAGTTTCCGCGTACATTCCAACCAATGTGATCTCGATTACAGACGGTCAGATCTACTTGCAGCCAGACTTGTTCTTTGCAGGTATTCGACCAGCTATGAACGTCGGTATCTCGGTTTCTCGTGTGGGTGGAAACGCTCAGATCAAAGCGATGAAAAAGGTTGCGGGCGGACTCCGATTGGACTTAGCTTCGTTCCGTGAGCTGGAAGCGTTTGCTCAATTGGGTACAGAACTCGACCCGGCTACACAATCGAAACTGGACCGCGGATACCGCATGGTCGAGCTGCTCAAACAAGCTCAGTACCAACCGATGGACATTGCCGAGCAAATCATCAGTATTTACGCGGGTACACGTGGACATCTCGATGAAATTCCTGTTGACCGTGTTCGCGATTTCGAGATTGGATTGCTTAGTTTCGTTCGCGATCGAAAACCGGACTTGCTGGTTAAGATCCGCGAGGTTGCTGATTTGACCGCTGATATCGAAGAAGCGATCAAGTCTGCGATCACGACTTTTAAGGCTTCGTTCCGCTAAGCGGTTAGTGAGGGGTTCGTAAGCTATGGCCAATATTCGTCAACTCGACAAAAGACGCAAGTCTGTAAAAAACGTCCGAAAGATAACGCGGACGATGGAATTGATTGCGACCGCGCGTTTCAAGAAAGCAATGGACCGTGCGTCTGCCGCAACCGACTACACCAAACGCATCACTGCGATCGTTCAGGACATAGCCAAGAGTGGAACTGACGTTTCGCATCCATTGATGACAGCGCATGACAGTGTCGATGCGATGGACATGTTGGTCTTAACTGGAAATCGCGGTTTATGTGGTGGATACAATGGATCAGTTGTGCGAGCCGCAACTCTGCGACGCAGTGAGATCAAAAAGGAAATTGAGGCGGGACAAATGCGAGTCAGCGGAAAACGAGGCATTTCAGCCATGCGTTTCGCGGGAGTGCCTATCGAAAAGACTTACACGGAGTTTGACGACCAACCGTCCTTCGCGGCGGTTGCCAAAATCGCGGATGAACTGATCGAGCGGTACGTCTCTCGCAAAATTGACCGAGTGGATGTCGCTTACACTAAGTTCTTGACGATTTCGAAACAGACTGTGGTAGTCGAGACCCTTCTGCCTTTTGCTAGCCTCGCGCAAGCAACGAACTCCGGCACCGTGAGTAGCGATCCAGCGAAAGCGACTGGGATCAAAGATGACTATGAGTTTTTGCCGTCTGCAAGCGGAATCCTGGAAGAAGTAGTTCCTGCGAGCTTTCGAGCTCGATTGTTCAAATGTTTCCTGGACGCAGCCGTGAGCGAGCAAATTGCGAGAATGATCGCGATGAAGAGTGCGACCGAGAACGCTGGAGACATCATCAAGGCTTTGTCTAGAACGTACAACCGCGCTCGGCAAAGCAAGATTACACAAGAGATCATGGAAATTATCGGCGGCGTCGAAGCTCTCGGTTAAACTACCGTTTAACCCGCGAAGCGGCTTAACCCGCGAAGCGGCTTAACCCGCGAAGCAGCGGTTTTTCCTTCGTTTAACCCGCGAAGCGGCGGATTGTCCTCCGTTTAACCCGCGTAGCGGCGGGCATACACTTCACCGTAACTAAGATAAAACCTTAAACCCACAACCCAATTCACCAATTCACCATTCACCTATCTGGCCCTCCAGCGTTCGAAGTCTAACGACTTCGAACGGTTAAACATCAAGAAGAGAGCAATCATTATGAGCGTCGGAACTGTCAAGAACGTAGGCCGAGTCAGTCAAGTGATTGGCTCGACGTTTGACGCAGAGTTTTCTGAAGGCAATTTGCCCGCGATTTACAATGCGGTCAAAATCGAAAGCGAAAAAAAGGGCGTCAAGATTAACCTCACTGCCGAGGTACAACAGCACCTTGGCGGCGGTCGCGTTCGTTGCATCGCGCTGGGTAGCACCGATGGACTGATGCGAGGTCTGGACTGCATCGATTTGGGAAAGCCCGTGACTGTTCCAGTCGGTATCGGAACCTTGGGACGTGTTTTCAACGTCTTGGGCGAACCGATAGACCAACGTGGCCCCGTGCAGGCAGATGACTACTGGACGATCCACCGACAAGCTCCCAAGGTTTCCGAACTCTCGACCAACACCGAAGTTTTCGAGACGGGCATTAAAGTTATCGACTTGCTGACGCCGTTCGTTCGAGGTGGGAAAGCGGGATTGTTCGGTGGTGCAGGACTTGGCAAGACGGTTATTTTGCAAGAGCTGATCGCTCGTGTCGCAAGCACCCACGGTGGCTACTCAGTGTTCGCTGGAGTGGGTGAGCGAACCCGCGAAGGGACGGACTTGTGGCTGGAAATGCAAGAAACCGAAATCGGTCAAACGGGTCGCAAAGTCATCGAGCAAACTTGCATGGTGTTCGGACAGATGAACGAGCCACCCGGAGCTCGTTTACGTGTCGCGCTCTCCGCGTTGACCATGGCCGAATACTTTCGCGATTCGACTGGTAA
>JAYVBW010000211.1:0-6369 GCA_043750255.1 Pirellula sp. | reverse complement strand
ACAAAGTGGTCCGCTTGGCAACGTCTCGATCGCACCTTCCCTGGTATCGGTCGGGAGTTCATGCCGCCGCTTGACGAGGGATCATTTCTGTATATGCCGTCGTTGCTGCCTTCTGCATCGCTGACTCAAGTGCAAGAGGTGCTCGCCCAACAAAATAGATCACTTAAGTCAATCCCGGAAGTGGAGAATGTCGTTGGCAAGGCCGGGCGGGCCGAATCGGCCATCGATCCCGCACCGATCAGCATGATTGAGACGATAGTTTCACTGAAACCTGTGGATCAGTGGCGAAGGATCACTGAGAAACGCTGGTACAGCGATCGTCTTTGGCTCAATTGGTGCCGCCCGGTACTGCGGACTGTCTGGCCAGAAAGCCGTCCTATCCGCAAGGACGAGATCCTAGCGGAACTGAATCAGAAGGTCGCGATCCCGGGTGTGCTGCCGACATGGCTGCAGCCGATCCAAACCCGCATCGTAATGTTGCAATCAGGTTTCCGTGCCATGATGGGTGTGAAGATCTTCGGCAACGACCTTCAGGAGATCGAACGTATCGCGCTGCAGATGGAGCAACTCTTGAAGAAGGTGCCCGGGGCTGTCGATGTCGTGTCCGATCGACTTGTCGGCAAGCCGTATATCGAATACGAAATCGATCGAGTGGCAGCAGCACGCCATGGAGTCAGCATCCGAGACATTCAGGATATTATCGAGATCGCTATCGGCGGCGAGCCACTTACGACGACCGTTGAAAAACGAGAACGCTATCAGATTCGTGTGCGTTACCCCCGCGAACTGCGAGAACGTTTCGACGACCTGGAACACATTCTCGTACCGACTTCAACGGGAGAGCACATCCCAATCGCACAAGTCGCGAAACTCACATTCACTATTGGTCCACAAGAGATCAAAAGTGAGAATGGTCTGCTAGTGGGCTACGTCACATTGAACACTCGCGACCGGGACGAAATTAGCGTCGTCGAGGACGCAGAACGTTGGTTACAATCCGAGAAGAAAAAGAGCGACGAGTTGATCGCTGCTGGGCGCGCCTCGGAAGCCTCGTTGGTCGTCCCGACTGGCTACTACTGGACTTGGTCCGGCCAATTCGAGAACCAGCAGCGTGCAATGGCGAGGCTCTCGCTCTTGATTCCAATTGTCATGATGTCGATGTTTTTCTCGATTTACATCGGATTCGGAAAATGGTGGCTGGTTTTACTGGTCTTCGTTGATATTGCAGTCTCAACCGCTGGCGGTTTCATCGGCCTGTTTTTCTGGGGCAGTAATCTGAGTGTCGCCGTCTGGGTAGGATTCATTGCGTTGTTTGGCGTCGCCGACGATGACAGCATCGTTATGCTTACATACCTTGAAGACCTTTCTCGTAATAAACCGCCGCAAACCAAAGAGGATATGCGGAACATTGTAGTCGAAGCCGGTTTGAAGCGCATCCGCCCATGCCTAATGACCTCGGTCACCACGATCCTGGGCCTCGCACCGATCTTTCTCGACAGCGGACGTGGCTCAGACGTGATGCAACCCATGGCCATCCCGAGCGTCGGAGGTATGAGCGTCGCCCTCATCACGCTTTTCGTGATTCCTTGCATCTACTGCTTAGTGAAAGAGTGGCATCTCCCATCGCAGCGTCCAACCGCTTCGAATTGAGTGAATCGATCCTACGGATTGTAACGACAATAGCGCATGTATTAGATTTGTCGTTTAGAACTTCCGATAAAACACTTTGTTCAACTTCGTATCGTCTCCAGCGAGTATTACTGGCGTCGCATTTTGCTTTAGTTTCAAAAGCGAGAACAATGCCATCGAGTGGGCGCTAAAGGAAAGGAATCCGGAATGAGTCTATCATCTTTTCTAAGATTTCTTAGTCGACAGGTACTTTTATCAGTGACTCTACTGGTTGTAGTGGTTGCGGGGTGTTTGAGCCCTCAATCGCGAATGCTCACGGATTCGAGAATACTAACCCCGGCAAAGTCGATTCCAATTCGGCAGGACACATTCGGGGAAATTCCGTCGTCTGTCATATCGAATCCCAGACAGACCACAACAAGTGAAAATCACTCTGATAAAAACGGTTCCGTAATCCTAGCCGCAGCAAGTGGTTTTGTTACAGGCGAACAAAGTGGAACAAGCGAACCAAGTGACGAAGGCGCACAGAAATCACCCATCGGAGTTGAAGAGTTAGTCCAACACGCGATCGACATGCATCCCAAAATTCAAGCAGCCCGATCACGGATTTCGGCGTCGCAGTTTCGAATCCCTCAGGCACGTGCCCTTCCGGATCCTATGGCCGAAACCCTGTTCTGGCCGATTGCGAACAATGCACAGCAATTGGCGAGCGGACGAATGACGAATCAGCTATCTTTGTCTCAAACGGTCCCCTGGCCTGAGAAGCTACGCGCCCAAGCCGAAGTCGCGGCTAGAGAAGTCGGTATGGCTCAAGCGGAAATGCGGGAGATCGAACGCGAGATCGCTGAATCGGTGCGTTTGGCATACTATGAAGTTTGGTTCTCAGGACAAGCATATCGGATTGTCAATGAAAATCGAAAATTGGCTGAACAAATCGTTAAGATTGCTCAGAATCGATTTCGCTCGGGTGGCTCCCAACAAGATGTCATTCGAGCTGAATTGGAAGTCGAGAAACGGGATCAACAACTCCTGGAACTCGACAGGCAACGCGAAGTTGCTCAGGCCGACTTAGCAACCCTAGTTCAGCAGCCATTGGTGTTTTCAATTGAAACGGAAGACGACTTGCAAGTGAACGATATTCCGATGCAACTTGATACGCTCCTGTCGAACGCGAAGCAATGTAACCCTACTCTGCAGAGCTTGGCATGGCAAATCCAGCGAGACTTGCAAAAGCAGAGGTTAGCAACTCTTCAAAAATATCCAGACCTGACCTACGGTGTTCAATATGGCATGATGACTTCGAGCAATGCGCTAAGTCCAGTAGCCGATGGCATCGACAACATCAGCTTTTCGGTTGGCACGACTCTTCCAATTTGGAAAAAGAAAATACAAGCTGGAATCTGCCAAGCGGCCTCCGAAAGAAATAGCTCAGCTCAATTGCGCCAGTCCGAATGGAACTCTATCGCCGGTCGCTTGCGTAGGCTCGTACAACAGGCCCAATCGCTGGACAAGCAACGCACGCTTTATATCGAAAAGATTATCCCGAGGGCGGAGCAAGCCTTTGAAATCTCCCAGTCTGAATACACAGTTGGAAAGATTTCCTTCATTCAATTGATCGACAACTTCGGAGAAGTATTGATGTTTCGCGTCGAGGTAGCACGCATCGAAGCGTCGTTGGCTGGAGCGCTTGCGCAGATCGAACGAACGGTCGGATGCGAAACTACGAATAGTTCAGATTAAGATACACCTCTGCTAGCAGCGGTTGGCCAAACAACTAGAGTCAAGTTCTTGCAATATCGAGAAGCACGTATTTGAAAAACTGCACGTTGGAGGCTGCTCTCTGTACTGTTTTGATCCCGAAAAAGCGGGTAGAACAGAGACAAGCAATAAGTTTAAAGGCAACCGGCGTTTGTTCTTTCGCACTACTCGTACTCGCTGATCCCGCCGATGAAGTGAGATTGCATTAACCCAAGACCAGGAAAATCCATGCCAAAGATCATTCGCAAAGCTAGACCAGACCGATCGGACCTATCCGGCGTTGTCATCACCGGTTGATTGATCGGAAACCTATGAACATACCGTTGTCGTTGGCCGAAATCTCGAATATTGACGCGTACTGGCGCGCGGCCAACTATCTGTCGGTTGGCCAGATCTACCTGCTCGACAACCCCCTCCTAAGGGAGCCGCTCCGGAGGGAGCACGTCAAGCCCCGGCTGCTCGGTCACTGGGGTACGTCGCCGGGGCTGAATCTCATTTACGTCCACCTTAATCGGATTATCGCGGCGCACGACCTAAACGTCCTCTTCATTACCGGACCTGGGCACGGCGGTCCGTCCCTAGTCGCCCACGCTTACCTCGAAGGCACTTACACCGAGCTGTACCCAAAGGTCACCGAGGACGAGGCGGGGATGAAGACATTGTTCACGCAGTTCAGCTTTCCAGGCGGCATCCCCAGCCACGTTGCTCCGGAGACGCCCGGCAGCATCCACGAGGGGGGCGAGCTGGGGTATGCCTTGTCGCACGCCTTCGGGGCTGCATTCGACAATCCCGATCTGATCGTCGCCGCAGTCGTGGGCGATGGAGAGGCGGAGACCGGACCGCTCGCCACGAGTTGGCACTCGAACAAGTTTCTCAATCCCGTTACCGATGGGGCGGTGCTGCCGATCCTGCACCTGAACGGTTACAAGATCGCCAGCCCGACAATTCTAGCCCGCATCCCAAAGGATGAGTTGCGGAAGTTGTTTGAGGGCTACGGATACAAGCCATACTTCGTCGAAGGGTCTGAGCCGGACCAAGTCCACCAGCAACTCGCCGCTGTCATGGACACGGTGACCGACGAAATTCAGCAGATTTGGTCGGCCGCCCGGACTAAGGGGTTCCAGGGCCGCCCTGCGTGGCCAATGATCGTTCTCCGAACTCCGAAGGGCTGGACCTGCCCGGCCGAAATCGATGGCAAAAAGTGCGAAGATTACTGGCGGTCGCACCAGGTGCCGATGGGCGACATGGACAAGACCGGGCACGTCGAAATTCTCGAAAAGTGGATGCAGAGTTACCGCCCCGATGAGCTATTCGATGCCGAGGGCAAGCTCAAACCGGAGATCGCAGCGCTAGCCCCGAAGGGCGAGCGCCGGATGAGCGCCAACCCACACGCAAACGGCGGCCTTCTCCTCCAAGAGCTTCGTATGCCCGACTACCGCGCGTACGCCGTCGAGGTGACGAGCCCCGGCGCGACGGACTCCGAATCAACCCGAGAGATGGGCAAATTCCTCCGCGATGTCATGAAGCTCAATCTGCCGAGCAAGAACTTCCGTTTGTTCAGCCCGGACGAGAACAACTCGAACCGCTGGCAGGACGTGTTGGAAGTGACGAACCGGACCTGGATGGCCGAGCGATATGACACCGACGAGAAGCTCGCGCCAGACGGCCGCGTGATGGAGATGCTCTCCGAACACCAGTGCCAGGGCTGGCTGGAAGGCTACCTGCTCACCGGCCGGCACGGATTCTTCTCGTGCTACGAGGCGTTCATCCACATCATCGACTCAATGTTTAATCAGCACGCCAAGTGGCTGAAGGTGTGCGGCCACATCCCGTGGCGGCGACCGATCGCGTCGCTCAACTATTTGTTGTCCTCCCACGTCTGGCGACAGGACCACAACGGCTTCTCGCATCAAGATCCGGGGTTTCTAGACCACGTCGCGAACAAGAAGGCTGAGGTTATCCGCATCTATCTGCCTCCGGACGCGAACACCTTGCTTTGCGTAACTGACCACTGCCTGCGGAGCCGAAACTACGTAAACGTGGTCGTCGCCGGGAAGCAGTTGGCCCCGCAATGGCTGTCAATGGACGAGGCGGTGAAGCACTGCGCCGCCGGGGTGAGCGTGTGGGAATGGGCAACGAACGACAAGGGGGGCGAGCCGGACGTGGTCATGGCGTGTTGCGGGGACGTGCCGACGCTGGAGACGCTCGCGGCCGTGGACTTGCTCCGGCAGCACCTGCCGGAAGTGAAGGTGCGGGTCGTCAACGTCGTCAACCTCATGAAGCTGCAACCGGCGAAGGAGCACCCGCACGGCCTGTCGGACGAGGCTTTCGACGCCATGTTCACCACGAACAAGCCGATCATCTTCGCCTTTCACGGGTATCCAGGGCTGGTCCACCGGCTGACCTACAAGCGGACCGACCACGAGAACCTGCACGTCCGCGGATATAAAGAGGAGGGGACGACCACCACCCCGTTCGACATGGTGGTGATGAACGACATGGACCGGTTCCACCTAGTAATGGATGTGATCGACCGGGTTCCCAGACTGGCCATCACTGCGAGTGAAGTGAGGCGGGCAATGATGGATAAGCGGGCCGAGCACAAGCGGTACATCGATGTAAACGGGCAGGATATGCCAGAGATCGGCGAATGGCGTTGGCGCGGTGGGACCGGCTTGGTCGGGTCAGCCCGCGGCGCTGGGGCCGACCAGGGCTAATAACTTCCCGCAACATTTGTAAACATCCGTTTTTGGTTTAAATCGTTCTTAGAGTTAAAAGTCCATGAAAAACAGTCAGAACGACGAGATTTCACGTCAAGCAACCGCTAAGCCCGCGCCTCAGGCGGCCGACGTACAGGCATGGCATGTGCTCTCCTTCGAGGCGGTCAAGGACCGGCTGAAAACCGATATGACGCGCGGTCTCACTCAGTCCGAAGCGACTCGAAGACTCGCACAGTACGGTCCCAATACTCTAGCTCAGGCA
>JAYVBW010000210.1:0-2594 GCA_043750255.1 Pirellula sp. | reverse complement strand
CCTTTTGCATAGAGTGGTTCGCCCTTTGCAAAGTAATTTGCAAGCCGTTCGTTTTTGACGACGCATAAATCATTTAGCCAGACGGTGCATCGTTCACCGATCAGTCGAATGCGCATTGCGTTCCACTCGCCAACAGGTTTATCCGCGCGAACGAGCGGATCTTTCCCACCCCAACCAGCGGGATTATTCCAAAGGCCGCCGCTCCCCTTTGCGTTGCCATTTGCTTTGTTGTTTTCGGCATTCGGATCCCAAATTTGAACTTGAGGAATCCCTCGCAAATACACGCCCGAATCGGAACCAGGCACAATCCAGTAATCAAACGAAAACTCGAAGTCGCCAAAGTCCTGATTGGTGGTTAAGTAAGCGCCTTTGCCATCGCTGACGATGACAGTCCCATCAATGCTCCAATGGTCCTTGATCTCTTGATCCCATTTGGCTTTGTCGCCGGCAGCGATCTTGTCCCACTTTGCGGGGTCTGTGGTAGAGCGGCCATGCCAATTGCTAAAGTCTTTTCCGTTAAACAACTGGATATCTTCGGCGTTTGAATAGCCGACAAATCCCGCTAGGAGCCAAGCAACTGACAGGAACTGAGTGCATGCGGAAAGAATTGTCCGGCTGAGGACAGCCGGACCTACGTGAATTGTGATTTTTTTCATCGTGGTAAGGTAGGAGTTTGGGTAGGAAGTGAGGGGGAGTACAAACGAGGTTCGTTGCAACATGATTCCTTTGAATCTGCGGCGACATGTTCATTGTTCACGGCATCCGGATCGATCCAATCCCTTGCGTCGAAGTTCCTAGTGTAAGTACCGTAGTCGTGAAATGCATACCATTTTGCAAGCCGATATGCCCAAGAACGTTCAGGAATTTCGGCTCCTGGCACATATTGACTGCGTCGAGGTGTGATCGCTGCGATTTCTTGGAGCGCCGTTTGACGAATGGTGGAGTCCTTGGCGCCATGCTTGGCAGCCAAGGCCTCAAGCAAATCTGGCCGCTCCAGCACGACGCATCCGCGGGTGTGCTTGGAAACCGTTTCGCGAAAGTCTCTCAGGAATTCGCTTTGTTGAAAAACATCCTTGAGCGGTCTTCCATCGTGAATTGATTCCTTGGCCAATTGAATAATCGGGCATGGTTCGATGTGGCCGCCGGGACCGATGTGGTGCGTAAAACCTGTGACGGCTGGGCACAGAGCTCGGCCCTTTCCATCGTGATATGCGTCAATGACGATGATCGGCTTTTTGACTCGCGTGCTCACCACAAATTCGCGAACGCGAGCGAGTTCGGCGGTATCCAAGGCTAGCTCCGGTGAGCTTTCCGGGCCGACTACGCGGAACACATGGAACCAGCAATACATCACCCCCATTTCAACCAGCCGATCGACCCATGCGTCGTTGAGCGAGTCGTCAATATTGCTCTTGCACACACTAGTGCAAACACCCGTCATGACTTTGTTATTGAGGCAGTTCTGCAGCCCCTCCATCGTCTTGCTTAAAACGCCATCGCGACCGCGGCGCGTGTCGCTTACGATTTGCGATCCCTCAACGCTGATCAGTGGAGTCACGTTACCAAGCTGCCTCAGCTTTTTGGCAACTTCGTCCGTAATGAAGTGCCCGTTGGTGAATACTTGAAAGTAAGCATCTGGATGGGCAGCCAGAATATCAAGCAATTCTTTGTGCATGAACGGCTCGCCACCAAGGATCCCAAAGAACGAATTGCCCATCGCCTTGGCTTCTGTCAGCGTCCGATTCATTGCCGCAAAATCGATTTTCGTTTGCTTGGCGGCCACATCGACCCAGCAGCCTTGGCACCGTAGGTTACATGTGTTGATAATCGAGATGTACAGGAAGGGAGGAAAGAATTCGCCTCGCTTCAAACGCGCCTTATGCTTTTGAACACTCCGAAGTCCCTTGAAACCAGCGAGGTATGCAAGTTTAAATAGCAGCCGCTTGTCGGTTTCGATAAGTAATCGTTTGGCTAGCCGGAGGTACATGCAATTCAATCCGAGTTGGGTAGGATGAAAATAGGGGCAGTCAATCGAATTGTAGGGGACGCACCAAAACAACAGTTTATCAGGATTTGTCCAGAAAATGGATACTATCACGTGCTGGACTGCAAGAATGTGGAAAAGGATTCGATACCGACACCAAAATGCAAAACAGTTGAGTATTTCACGATAGGAAAGAAGGGTTGGAAGCAAAAAATGTCGCGAGAATATTTCTACTGCCTCCGACCGAAAATGCTCGTCATGAGGCATCTCAGAGTGACATTGCAATCGCGACTTCCATACCGAGTTCGGCCGCAGCGATCGCTTTGGCTTGCATCGCGATGTCCGCTTCGGCGGCACTGTTGGCATAGGCGACTTGGATGTGGTTGGCTTGATGCCGGGCCATCATTTGATCGCGTGTCACGCCATGGATCACGGCATGCATGATCGGCCACTGCGGTGTCGTTGCGTTCCAACGTCGTTCCGTTTCGGTTCTTGGCAATGCGATGGCTGAGGCCCGCCCTAAGTCCATTTTCAATCGCCCGTCGGCGATAAAAATTCGCGACCAAACCACTTCACCCGGTTTGGAAATGCCCCGAATGGTGCTGCCGCC
>JAYVBW010000209.1:0-11914 GCA_043750255.1 Pirellula sp. | reverse complement strand
CAAGAGCAAGCGACTCAAAAACCCATCGTTAAGTTGACCCCGGACGTTATCCAAGGGGCTCGTAAATGGATGGAAAAGTCAACGGAGAAACCGGTTTCTCCTGCCAAGCCTGGCTCAGCGCCAACGGCTGCTGGTCGCGCCTCAACTCCGAGCCGAACACAGCACTCCGGTTTGGCAGACTTTAAGGCTAACGCCGAGAACAAGCTTAACCTCAAAGCCAAAAAACCAACCGTAGAGGAAGAAACACCGACGAAGAAAAAGGGGTTGGCTGGCCTCGAATCAAGTCGAAAGGATCGCGGGCCCCGAATTCAAACCTCGCGCGATCTGGCTTCTTTAGAGGACGATGACGGAGGACGACGCGGGGGTAGAGGTCCTCGCCGAAAACCCACACCGACCGCAGTTCGCAAGGAGAAAGTTGTCCTTGAAATGCCTTGTACTATCCGCAGCTTTTCGGAAGCAGCGGGGGTTACGGCAGCTCGCATTTTGCGATCTTTGATGACTATGGGAACGATGCAAAACATCAATTCCTACCTCAATCAAGACCAGGCGGAATTGATCGCTGCGGATCTCGGAGTGGAGCTCGAATTCCGACAGGCTGAAACGCTGGAAACCAGTTTGATCGGCAAGATGGATGACATCGAAGATAATCTGGAAGATTTGATTACTCGACCACCTATTGTAACTTTCCTTGGCCACGTCGACCACGGTAAGACATCGTTGCTCGATTATTTGATCGGTACTAAGATTGTTTCTGGCGAAGCTGGCGGCATCACTCAGCAGATCCGAGCCTATCAAGTGAAAAAAGATGGTCGCGCGATCTCCTTTGTGGATACGCCGGGCCACGAAGCGTTTACTGAGATGCGAGCTCGAGGTGCCAATGTCACGGACATTGCGATCTTGGTTATCGCTGCAGACGACGGCATCATGCCACAAACGATAGAAGCCATTTCTCACGCTAAAGCGGCTGGCGTTCCAATCGTTGTAGCTGCCAACAAGTGCGATCTGCCAGGCGCCGATATCAATCGCATCATGACCCAAATGACGGAGTACGGTTTAACTCCAAGTGCTTGGGGTGGTGACGTCGAAGTCGTGCCAACCAGCGCCATCACGGGTGAAGGCATGGATGAACTTTTGGAAACCGTTTTGACGGTTGCCGAAATGCACGACTACAAGGCCAATCCGAAACGTGCGGCCATGGGTGTTTGCCTAGAAAGCGAACAGGCTTCGGACCGAGGCGTTATCGCAAAGGTTATGGTTCAAAGCGGTACGTTGCGTGTCGGTGATATCGTGGTGTGCGGTTCGTCCTTCGGGCGCATCAAGGCTCTGTACGATACGATGAAACGCAAAAAGCAGATGACGGAAGCAAGTCCATCGATGCCTATCAACATCACCGGTTTAGACAAAGCGCCGGAAGCAGGTGAACGCTTTTATGTCCTCGATGATATCGGACAAGCACGTCAAATTGCGGCAAGTCGAGAGACGATCGTTCGGTCTCAATCGTTGTCGGGTACGTCGCCTAAAGTTTCCTTTGAGACTTTCCAGGAATTGCTGCAATCCGGTAAGTTGGGATTGAAGGAAGACAAGGTTGTCCTCAACTTGATCATTCGGGCCGATGCACGCGGATCGCTCGAAGCCATCGAAAAGGAATTGACCAAATTAGACCATCCCGAGGTCGAAATCAAGATTCTTCAAAGGTCGGTTGGTGGAATCACTGCGGCGGACGTTACGCTCGCAAGTGCGTCGCAAGCGGTTATTGTTGGCTTCAATGTGATTCCAGATGAGCCAGCCCGAATCTTGGCGGACGCTCGCAATGTCGAAGTTCGTCGCTATGACATCATTTATAATTTAGCCTTGGACATCAAGGCGATTATCGAAGGGCGTCTTAAGCCAGAAGAACGAGTGGTGGAATTGGGGCGGGCAGTGGTCAAGCAGGTTTTTACGGTATCCCGCGTTGGAACCATTGCTGGTTGCTATGTCGCGCAGGGAGTCATCGAACGCGGGTGTCGTATTCGCGTCAATCGCGAACAACGCTTTATCGGTGATTATGCTTTGGAAACATTGAAACGGATTAAGGATGACGCCAAGGAAGTTGGGCGTGGGTTAGAATGCGGAATTCGACTCGCTGGATTCAACGATATCAAAGTGGACGACGTTTTAGAAGCGTATCGCATTGAAGAGGTTGCAAGAACTCTTGAACTGTCGAGGACTTAATGAGTGCACGCAGATTATTAAAAGCAGGCGAAGCTATCAGAGAAGTCGTTTCGATGGCGATTTTGACTGAACTACGCGACCCTCGCGTAAAGAATGTCACCGTCATCGGAGTGGAGGTCGCTCCGGACATGAGAGAGGCCAAGGTGCTTATCAGCATCATGGGTAGCGAAAGCCAGCAAGCGACCAGTTTGCGTGGATTGAGGAATTCGGCTGGTTTCTTGCAGTCCAAGATCGCGGAACGAATTGACACTCGCTACACGCCGAAGCTTACATTTGTTGCAGATGAAGGCGTGAAGAAATCGCTCGCTGTAGCGCAAATCCTAGACCAAATAGCTCATGAAAAACAATTGAGTGAATCCGCTACTGAAACGCCAGCGGATTCAGAATCGCTTTCTCCGGACTCGTTAAACAGCCAGCAAGTTCAGTCCGAAGAAGATTAATTCCTAACCGCATTTCCGCCTTCGTCCCAAGCAATACAAGACCCACATAATCGACAACATGAGCAATCGAGCAGCCAAATACGAACAACTCCATAAATCCTTGAAGAAGCACTTTAAGACTCTGCCAGAACCCGGCGAGCGCAGCGTCCTTGAGCACTTGATTTACGCCTGTTGTCTGGAGGATGCTAGATCCGAACAAGCGGACGAAGCGTTTGCAAAATTGCAACAGGTATATGTCGATTGGAATGAAGTTCGAGTTACGACGGTAATCGAACTAAGTGAAGCGATGAGTAGCTTACCGAATGCCACGCAGGCAGGTCATCGAATCAAACGATGTCTTCAATCGCTTTTTGAGGCCAGATACCAATACGACATCGACGATATGAAGAAGTCGAATCTGAGCAAAGCAACCGAAGAGATCTCAGCATGGAAAGGGATTTCGCCATTCATTTTGAACTATGTTTCCCAGAATGCACTGGGAGGTCACGCGATTCCTGCGGACACTTTGACAATGGAAATATTGGTCCAATGCGAAATCCTTACTCAGGCAGAGGCCGATAAAAAAAGCGTTCCCGGAGTGGAACGTGCTATTCCGAAGAACAAAGGCTTCGAATTTGGTTCGTTATTGCACCAGTTTGCTGTTGAGTTCAAACAGAATCCAAAAAACGGTGCGGTTGTAGCGGTATTTAAAGAGCTGGGCGTTTCACCGAAGGCAAAGGCCGTGGAAAAGCCTGTACCGAAAAAAGAAGCCAAACCGGCCCCCGTCGCAACACCCGTGCCGGTCCCTACACTCTCCGCACAATCCAAGGCAAAAAGCGCCGCGGTGGCATTAGAAGCGTCAAAAATCCAGCGAAAGCCAGAAGCCATATCGTCGGCAAAGAAGACTGAGAAAACGGAAAAAGACGTGGTGGCAGTTGGGAAGTCGAAAGAAGTGCCCGCGAAGTCGCACTCCAAGCCCGAATCAGCAAAAGCCTCCGATTCGAAAAAGATGCTCGAGACCAAAGCTGCTGATGTCAAAAAACCGGATGTCAAAAAACCGGATGCCAAAAAACCGGATGCCAAAAAACCGGATGCACAGTCGGTAAGTAAGAAACAACTGGAAAAACCAGCGTTGAAAAAGCCCGAGGCAAAGCCGACACCAAAACAATCGGACAAGAAAACCGTTGCTCCCGCGAAGTTGAATAAAACGGAGCCGCCAAGCAAGAAAAGTGTTCCGCCAAATAAGACTTCATACGAAAACGTAAAGCCGTCCGCTTCGAAGCTAGACCGAAATGCTAAGCCCGCAAAGAAAAAGCCCCGATAAGTCGTGAATGATTGTTCCGTCGACTTTTCGAACTAAACAATGACCCTTGGAATACTCCTCGATCGCGATAGGAGCAAAAAAACATGGCCGGACATTCGCAGTACTCAAATATCAAACACCGCAAGGCTCTGGTGGATAGTAAACGAAGTAAGCTTTGGAGCAAACTATCTAAAGCGATCATCGTTGCTGCTAAGCTAGGTGGCGGGGATCCAAGTGGCAACGTTAGACTTCGCACGGCCATCCAGGATGCAAAAGCAGTATCGTTGCCACGCGACAATATTGAACGAGCGATCAAGAAAGGGACAGGCGAGATTGACGGTGGCGATGTTGAAGAAATTCTCTACGAAGGCTACGGACCGGGAGGAGTGGCCGTTCTATGCGACATCATGACCGACAATAGGAATCGCACTGCTCCAGAAATGCGAAAACTATTTGAAAATCATGGCGGAAAGCTTGGTTCAACGAATTGTGTGGCCTATCTCTTTGAAAGAAAAGGGATGATCGCTGTTAAGCAGTCGGCCGTGGATCTAGAAAAGCTAATGGAACTTGCTCTCGAAAATGGTGCCGATGATGTAACGGACATCGGCGATCTTTATGAAATATCCTGCGCTCCGGATGTTTATAGTACTGTCGTGGAAGCGATCGAGTCGCAGAACATTGAGATTGAAATCAAAGAAGTCTCTCGATTCCCAAGCAATTCGGTAGAAGTGGACTCGGAGACGGCGATAGCGGTTATGAAGTTACTTGAACTGCTTGAGGATCATGACGACATTCAGTCGGTTGCGTCCAATGTGAACTTTACGGAAGCGCAATTAGCCTCGTTTGGTTGACCAATAAGGTTTCAATGACAATAAATTCTCTTAGTATCGAGCGACTCGATGCAAGTTGCAATGCGTTTGCTACCGATCTTGCAAAGCTGCGAAAAAAGCTGAGTCCAGATGGTTCCGTCGTGTCGGAGCGAGGGCGGCAATTGACGCTATCGGTTTTTGGCGAACCCCTTTCACCTCAAAGCGTCGTCGAGCGCATTTGTACCGACGTCAAAAAGCGAGGGACTGAGGCCGTACTCCACTATGCACGAGCGCTAGACAATCCTGGCACGACGGCTGAAACACTTCGTGTCCCATTGGAATTGCTTAGCCAGTCACACGCAAAAGCCTCGCCCGCGTTTTTGAAGACCATACGTCGCATTCGCGATAACATAACAGGATTTCAATCGGCCATACTTCACCAAAATGTAGAAACCAGGCCGAGCCCTGGTGTGATCTTGGAACAATGCTACGCACCGCTTCGTCGAGTTGGCATCTGCGTCCCGGGAGGGGCAGCCGCTTATCCGTCCACTGTATTGATGACAGCAATACCCGCACAATGTGCTGGCGTCGACCAGATTGCCATCGTAGCTCCTCCAACTTCTTTGGGCGCGTACAATCCGGATGTACTTGCCGTTTGCCATGAGCTCGGTATCAGCGAGGTCTACGCTGTCGGTGGAGCGCAGGCTATCGCCGCGTTAGCGTATGGAATTCCAGAAATCGCTTCCGTGGACAAAATTGTTGGGCCGGGGAATCTGTTTGTAGCTCTAGCGAAACGCTTTGTTTACGGGGACGTGGACATTGATTCCATTGCGGGCCCCAGTGAGGTAGTGGTTCTGGCCGACGAGACAACGAACTCCGACTTTGCGGCTTCGGACATGCTGGCACAAGCGGAGCACTCGCCGGGTGCAAGTATCGTAGTCAGTTGGGACCGAAAAGTCTTGGATCGTATTGAGCGCTCCATGATCCAGCAACTCTCAGGATTGGAACGGGCAGAGCTTACCCTTGCTTCGCTCAACGCTTTCGGGGCATTGATCCTTTGCCGAGATGAGGATCAAGCGTGCGAAGTAACCAGTCTAATCGCTCCGGAGCACCTTCAAATTGCAGTGGATGAACCTCGACGCTTGCTCGCAAAGATTCGGAATAGTGGCGCAACCTTTTTAGGGCATTATTCTCCGGTAGCATTAGGCGACTATGCTGCGGGCCCCTCTCACGTGTTGCCTACAGGGGGAACGGCACGTTGGGCATCTGGCCTATCATCGAATCACTTCCTGCGTTCTAGCAGTGTCATTCAATTCGACCAAAGCGCACTGAGGGATATTACTGCAGATGTAGCCCTTTTGGCTGACAAAGAAGGCTTAACAGCGCACAAGAATAGCGTTCTGATGCGGTCGGCATTTTCGCTCGAGTAGCCAGCACGACGCGCAAGTTTTGAATTTGCACATTTGGTACAAGCCCGCAGCGCAAGCAGGGGAAATACCTCAAAAGTGAGCGGTTTTCAACTTCGAAAACTGGATATACTATCAATTGCCTCGCTGGCGCATCGGGCTTGTATTTCGTTGGTGTTTGAAACCAAAACTCCCAAAAGTGTGCAGCTTGCGCGTCGCGTTAGCGGGTAAACTTCACCAAGTCGCTCGCCTTTCAGGCCGATGGCGAGGAGGCCCCTCATCAGACACAACTTTCTTTTTACGATATTCTTAAAAAATCCGGTTAGGAATTAGACAAACCGCCCCCTTTCGCGCATCCTAAACCATTGTCATGAGCAATCCTGTTTCTTTTTCCGAACGAGTTCGAGACAGTGCCCAGTGCATTGCCGAAAGCGGTGCCGCGGCGCTATCGGGGCTCTACGATTTGACATCGATGCGGCTTGTCCGATTTGCAGTAACAATTACTCGCAATCAGCACGACGGCGAGGATGCCGTTCAAGCAGCATTGGTACGAGTCGTTGGTAACGCAAAGCTACTGATTCGGGCTGATAGCCCTTGGCCTTATTTGCTGCAAATGGTTCGAAACGAGTCGCTGGTCATTCTTCGTAGGAAACGTCGTCGGGCGATCGTAAGTAACTTGACCGATCTCCTTACCCACCGATCTGTCGATGAAGTAGAACAAGAGGAATCGTATCGAACTGTTTGGTTGGCGATTAGGTCGTTGCCTGTGGAGCAAAGCGAAGTCGTCGTGCTAAAGATATGGGAGGAATTAACGTTTTCTCAAATTGCAGATGTGCTGGGGCTTCCAGCGGCGACGGCAGCGAGTCGTTATCGGTATGCGATGCAAAAACTCGCAAGCGAACTCCGATCACAGGCAGCGGAGGTTTCCCATGACTAGCATTCTCAACCAAAGCGACGACTTCAACGACGACTTCGACGACGACGGACTTTCACCTGAGATATTGGAATCGCTTGAAGCAACCATTTTCGCTGCTGGCAGGTTTGTAGTCCCTTCCGACAACTTGCGGCCGCACACGCTCGAGGCTGCTCGTGATTACGACTCGGATCGACGGGGAACATACCAGTTTGCTAGATTCTTTTTAGCAATAGCGATTTGTGGTTGCATCAGCCTTCCTGTCCTGGATAGGTTGGCGTCTTGGCGTGAGAAAATGGCCTCGCCGACTTCTTTGCAGATGCTTGAGATTGCACAGAAGAAGAACGTTGGGATCGACTGGGGGTTGTTTGAAGCGTTTAGCGAGCTGCGGCAGAATCAAGCCTTGCGATTTGGGCAAGTCACTCCGAAAAAATTCCAGGATTAAGCTCTCCCGCTAAATAAATTCTCTTCGGCGGCGCATCATTAGGTTCGACGATTGTTGCCGACCGCTCTGCGGTCGGAAATCAAACGATCGCGGAGCGATCGGCCACTTTTAAACGGCATGCTATTAAACCAATGAACGCTCAGTCGACATGCGATCCGGTACTCGATGACGTTTTGGCTTTCAATGAGTATCTGTTGAAACTTGCCAAAGCTGGAGTACCGATTGGGTTAGGAATTTCAGAGGGCATCGCGACTCTATCAGAACAGCTAAGCGAGATTAACTCCAAGATTGCGATGCGAGTGGCGCGTGGAGATACGGTCCGCCAAACCCTTGAGTCCGATCAGGAACTGCCGCCGCTATACCGTTCCTCCCTGGCGACATGGTTGTATTGTGACAAGACGCCTGACGCACTTGCTGCTTTGAGCGAGTGTGCAGACGGACGTCGTGAAATTGAAAAAGTGTTTGATTTTGCCTTTGTGCAACCGCTTATTTTGTTAGGGTTGGTCTATTGCGGATTTGTTTTTCTGCTACTTAGTGTTGCTCCCAAGATTGACGCCATGAACTCCCAGATTGGGTCAGCGCCTGGTTTCGGATTGCAAGTGTTGACGGCGGCGAGGACGACCATTTGGTACTGGGGGATTGCCATACCGCTTTTAGTTGCATTGGGCTTGGCACTTTGGAGACGCCAAAGATCTCGATGGCTCTCGCGCTGGTTTCCAGTCCGAAAGAATATTTTTGAAATGACACACAAGGCTAACTACGCCGAAGGATTTGCCAATCTGCTCGAGCATGACCAATCTGTAGTCCAGGCTCAAACGTTGTTGGGCTCTCATACGAGAATACGTAAACCCGTACAAGTTCAGCCGGGAAATACGAACATGGCGATGGCGACGCCCCGGATGTTGCAATGGGCTCTGGGTGATGATGTGAACCACGAGGACAGGGCTGACGCTTTACGCTTCACGGCACGAGCGTACCGGGAACTTGCGCAGTCGCGATCATCGCAATGGCGTGCCTGGTTCCCTGTCGTCGTTGGGGCAGTGTTTGGCGGGGCAATTGTCTTGGCTTTTGGATTGAGTCTCTTCGCACCTATGGTCGAAATACTAATCGCAATTACCCGACCTTAAGGAGATGTTTAGCTATGTCAGCACTCACCGAGCGACCAGAATTTTTCCAACGCATCGATGCAGCGTTAGAACGTCGGAACAAGCTTGCGTCTGCGATTGAGGCGTTGTCGGAGGAGACGATATCGACACGCGTTGGAAAGGATGTTCGCGAATTGGTAAGTGCACTGCGCAGCGGCGCGACGACGGAGCAATTTGTCCAGGAGGGATCGAAAGCTGTTTGGCTGCCTTTGATTTTGCGAGGAGTTTCCTCCGGTGCATCGACAGTGGATTTACTGCAAATCTTGAACGACGTAACATTTTTGACCGAGAATCGCAGGAGCCAATGGCGCTCCTTTGCCTATCCGCTCATGCTGTTCGGAAGTGCGATCCTGGTGTTTGTGTTTCTCTCAGTAACAGTAATTCCGACCTTTCGGACAATGTTTAGTGAGTTTCAGTTGAGGCTTCCACAACCTACGAATCTTGTATTTTCAGTTAGTGATCAGATCAACAATCATACGGGCACATTCTGCTTAATACTTCTTGGATTTCTGCTGGCTGGCTTGTTAATGCGATCGCTCTTTCTGTTGCTTTTGCGCCACGCAGAGACAACTTGGCTACTTGGAAGTCTTTCAGCAGGCAACACGGAGAGTGTCAAGGCCATGGGTAGGTTCACTTCAACTCTGGCTGAATTACTTGGTGTTGGAGCTCCGCTAAACGAAGCGATCCTCATTGCTGGACGAGCGAGTCAGAGCCTGCGGTTTCGTTATGCTTCAGAAAGACTTTCGAGGGACATTGGTTCGTCGGAGAAGTTCAGCCATGAGTCAACCGTGGCACACAACTTTCCGGCTTTAGTCACTCATGCATTGGAGGCCGGGCCAAATGGTGGTCCCTCCATTGCCTTGCTTCGACAGGTTTCCATTGTTTACTTCGATCGAGTGCGACAAAGATTTAGTTGGGCCTCAGGGGTTGTGGTACCGTTGTGGATCCTCGGGGTAGGCCTCTGCGTTGGATTTGTAGTGCTCTCGATTTTCGCGCCCCTGGTCCAGTTGATCACATCTCTAAGCGGATAGGCGGGGCTAAAAATCATATGTTCGAAAAATGGACTTCACGATTCAAAATGCCTTTCATCGCTTCAGAACCTGGAGCTCATAAGCGTGTCCCTTTCTGGAAAAAAACTGGCCCCACATGGTATCTGTCCACTTGGTGGCCATGTGAATCACTCGATTCCATGCAGTACTCCCTTTTAAGTCTGCTTGCCGTAGCCCATGAGGAGCGTCTCGATCCCAAACCGCTCATTGCTGCCCTCGCCGATGAGCATCGCGGACGGTATCGACGAAGACTTCGACTTCTAGCCAAGAGACTGGACAGCAAAACCACGATTGTGCCTGCCTTAGAAAAGACACCGTATGCGTTGAGTGACAGTGTGGTGCTGTCGCTGCGATTTGGCAGTCAATCCGGCACGCTGGCTCAAACCTACAAACAACTGATCGAGACTGCGAAACCTCAGGTGGACGAATCTCGAACAACGCAAAGCAATGCGCAGGGATACTGGGCTGTTTTGGCATGCACAATTGCTTTGATACTCCTATTTCTCATGTTCTTTATTTCTCCAACAATTAAAAAAATGATCGATGAATTTGAGTTGATGCTCCCAATAGCTTTTCGACGCCTTCTAATGTTTATGGAATTGGTTTCAAGCAATTCGCTGTTGGTAGTTCTCGCATTTTTCGGAGTGGGATGGTTAGTATGGTCCTATCGCTCGCGACGGTTTTTTCGACGCGAAGTTGCCGATCGACTGTTTGGACGGACATCATTATTACGTTCCTCGCAATTGCTACGGATGCTATCCGTAGCAGTGGAGGCTGGACGACCGCTTGCCGGGTCACTCTCGACGCTTGCGAAATACCACTTCGATAAAGATATTAGGCAACGATTGCTTTCGGCTCGAAACGAAGTGGAACAGGGAGTATCCGCATGGACTAGCCTGGTCGATGCAAAAATAATTTCTCCAGAAGAATTTCAAGCATTGAGCGGTTCGCCCACTAGCCGTGTTCAGTCGTGGACACTTCGTCAATTAGCGATTGCCAAACTGGAGATCTCGAATCAACGCGTACTTGTACGCACGGCGTTCATAAACCCGGTTGTAATTCTAATTTTCGCGTCAGTAGTCCTCTGGATTTGCTTTTCATCTCTAAGTGTCCTTGCAAATTTGATTTCTTTTTTAGCGGGATAGGTCGTGCAATATGAATCAACGAAATTGCCATCTGCGCCGCGGGCTTACTCTGACCGAAGTTGTGGTCGCTGCCACACTTGTGGTTAGCATGATCGGTCTTGTGACTCCACTTACGGTTCGCATTGGTAGGGTTTGGCAAAGCACGCGTCAGTATCGATTGGCGTTCAACGAGTTAGCCAACCAAATGGAGTTGCTCACCAGTCTAGGGGTGTCGGGTTGCGACGCCGCTTTAGCCGATCTAAAACCGTCTGCGAGCACGGCTGAATCATTACCCGAGGCACGACTCGAGGGCGAAATGGTTCGCGACCAAGACGGGACGCGTTTGATTTTGAGCCTCGATTGGGATCGTGGCTCCAATTCAGTGCCCCTGACATTGGTCGGTTGGCTTGATACCAATCCGGCTGAATACTCTGTGCCGCTTGTTGAAAACTCTGAATCAATAAGAGAGCAACCATAATGCAACGCAATGGATCAACGCTTATTGAACTTGTATTGAGTATGTCGGCTGGCAGTGCAATCATGTTGCTGGCCATCAGTCTTGTGCATCAGACGATGTCTTTGACAGAAAAGTCGCGACACCGATCGGATAATAATCGGACGTTAGATCAACTTGCACAACACTTCCGCCGAGATGTTCACTTAGCAGCAGAAATTGATGTCGTTGCGAATGATACGCTGTCGATTAAAAGCACAGACGGCTCGCAAGTGACTTACAAAGTTCAGAATCAAATCGTCGTTCGTGAACGCAAGTACGCTTCGCAGGAAAAGGAGAACGAACGATTCGTTCTCGCTGACGCTTCTTTAGTAAACTTTCAATGGATGCCGGATCCGGCGCGAGCTTCTCTGATCGTAAGCAGTGATTCGGGGCTTTATGGTGTTGCACCTCGAGTCGATTTGCATGTCGAAACTTTGGTGGGGCGTTGGCAGGCGCTCGAACGCCGTGCAGAGGAGTCGAAATGAACCAGATGAAATCAAGATCCCGTTCGGGAACTATATTGATATGTGTTTTGGCTTGTCTTGGCATTGTGATTGCGTTGGTCATGACGACGATGCAATCTTCTTTGCGTGG
>JAYVBW010000208.1:0-3123 GCA_043750255.1 Pirellula sp. | reverse complement strand
CCAATAGTTTTTTCATTCTCATTCTCCCTTGAACGTTTGCAAAACCACGCAGGACACTAGTATCAGACGGGACGATGCTTTGCGGCTCGCCACTCCGTTATTGTTCGGTTGGTAGTTTCGTTTACCTAAAAGTCCGGCAGCACCGCAAAGGGCTTCCAACAAATGTGCTCTGGTCGATCCCGTCCATGGACGCCCTCGCATCGCGGTCCTCCATCACGTCTAGTTGCGGCTCTACGTGATGAATTATTTGCGTGCTCGGAGCGACTCGTCCGCTCGAACACTTTTCGAGGGCGTACTTGACGAGACCGGAACAACCAGCCCCTGGGTGGAACTGGACTCTTCGTGCTAGGAAACTACTTCCCTACAGGCGATCTAGATCGACTGGTCAAGAAGCATGGGACAGGAAAACTAAACAGGCAAGGCAATTTACATGGGGTGTAGTGGAACGATCTAGGAAGTTTAACGACTATGACGAATGCTCGAACGAAACGTGGTCCGTTCTCGTGAACCGGTGGGCGCTAGCCCCGGGCCTCGAATCGCTTGCGATGTTCCCAAGCTGGAGCTTGGGAATGAGTTTCATCAAACGAAAAAAGGGAACCGTGAGGTCCCCTGATGTTGCATCCTAACTATTCCATGAACTATGGTTCAAGCCAATCAACCGAGCTGATCGAGCAGCTTGTCCAACGCAACGGATAGCTTTTCGTCAGTGTCGTAATTGCCCTGGGCAATCGCTTCTCTAAGGCTCGCGACTTTATCTGACCGGAACACTTCACCTGACGCCTGAGAGCTGACGGAGCTCAGGGCATCTGGCGAAAGATCCAATTGATCGACCGGGGTTGCGATTTGCGCAGCCGGACTAGCAGTCGATTGCGAGGGAGCATTGCTGCGTCCTGCAGATCGTGCGACGTCAACTCCCGAGACTGAGAAATTTCCGGAAATTTGCATAAAGTGTCTTCTTCCCTGTTTGATAAGGACTTTTGGCCCGATCGAATGATCGAGATGTACATGGACTGCTACCGTGCTGACAAGACGAGAATCTGCATTCTCGTGCTCGATCCCTTTTTCCAACGCAGTCCGTGTCGCAGAAAAGACCTTCCGAATCCATCAGGTCAAGGCGACTTTGCGAAGACGCTGCTTTCGAGCGAAAGCATACCTGTGTATCGGATGGCTTATCCAACCAGACCAGCGAATCCTATCCTCTTCCTTGTGTGATGAACACCCAAACAGCAATGTCTAAAACGATTCTGCTGATTGGTAAAAATGCGACCGTTGTACTTCCATTGTAAGCAACTGATGTGCCAACTGCGAGTCAATAGACTGAAAGCCAGTTACCCTAGTGGATTTTACCCGTCAAGACAGCGATGCGGCAATCCAGAATGCAATAAACACAAATTGCTATCATTCATTTAGGCATGGCATAGCAGTGCTAATTACAAAGCACGCAGACCTTTTTTCAAGCAACTTCAAAATCCACTTTCAAAAAGTCAGAATCGAGATTGACCCGGCAAGGCTGACGAGTCTATCTTACCGCCGTCGCAGTGATAAGCTGCGACAACCGAACGACAAAATAGTTTGGTCAAAAGAAGTCCGATCTTTACCTTACAAAAATAATTGGATCCACTGTGTTGGATTTGCGTAGCGTTAAGCGGGGTATCCAACTTTACGCAACGTAGAATTACACCACGGCATCAGCACAAGGATGTGCCGCTGTCTGGCGGAAAACAAAGTGGGTTCATGCGGGGGATGCACACGGATGCTGCCATTGCCCGCTCGAAACATTGCTCCCGGAAATGTAGCTCTTGTCCTCAGCCCCCCTAGGACTCGTTCACTTCCGGGAGCTTTTTTTGCGCCTGTGCTCGAACACGAAAGGGTGGTTTGCCCGCCAGGTTTCGATTCCCAACCTTGAACTGTGGCCGCAAGCGAGATGCTTTGCTCAAATTGAATATGTTCGCAAAATTTGAATCACCAGACAAAAGTGGTATTGAATACGAGGTCGCTGACGGCGGAGGCAAATTTGAGTTCACCGTAACGAATAAGTAACGACTTTTTGGCTGGGTCACTACGTGGCCAGCATCAGTGTCGCAGAGCGACACCGCCCGGAGTTGGCACAAGATATCTAACAGGCAGTCTCTCTAGACTGCCCGTCGAGCTATTTTTCGGCCGAAATGCGTGCGACAACTCGTTCAAGAAACTCTTCGAGTATTTCTGCTCCGGTCCGAATTCTGAGCTCGATGTCCAGGCTCCACAATTCAAATTGTCCAATTCGCCGCGTGTCGATTTTAGCAAGATCTTTGCCGGTACAGATAATAGCATTACAACCCGGTTCGCACTCTCTGGCCTGCTTTTCTAGCAATTGAATATCGTGCGATGAATAGTTATGGTGATCTGGAAACGTCATGCTGGCTACCAAGTTCGCCCCACAACTGCGGATCGTTTGCATGAACCCGTTGGGGTTTCCTAACCCACACGTTCCCAACACATTCTGACCGCGAAGCCATTCGACGGATCGGTGTTCGCCTGTAGCATTTCTAAGGCGTATTGGTGTATGTTCTGATTCGAGCCAGGCTGCCTTTGGGTTAAAACGCTGTACGCGGGTGCGAATTTCAGCCAACCGCTGTGTATCCACTTGATCAGCACGTGTTGCCATCACGATGTCCGCTCGCCTCAACGAACGTAACGGCTCGCGCAACAAACCTCGCGGCAACAGGTGCTCAAAGCCAAACGGCTCACGCGCGTCCAGCAAAACAATTTCAAGATCGCGATGTATTTTTCGATGCTGAAATCCATCGTCCAATAACAGCAATTGCATCCCCAGCTCCTCCGTGGCTATGGAGGCAGACGAGAGTCGATCTGGTTTCTGTAAATGCGGCACATCGGGCAAAAGGATTTCCAGCTCCTTTGCCTCATCGTTTCGACCATCGAGTCCGGCCCCGAAGCCTCTGGAGAGAATTGCCACTCGAATGTCCCGTCTACGAAACCATCGAGCTAACATTGCAACGGCTGGCGTTTTCCCTGTCCCGCCCGCCGTTAAGTTACCTACCGAAATAACCGGAACGGTGGATTTGCCGATTTTCTTCCAACCTCTGTCATAGGCGAGATTCCGTCCCCAGACGATGGCCGAAT
>JAYVBW010000207.1:0-10146 GCA_043750255.1 Pirellula sp. | reverse complement strand
CCCAGGTCGGTATTTCACGTCCTTGGCCCCGTCGTGCATCAGGACAACGCGGCTCGCCTCAAAACCGCTTGCTTTGAGTTGCTCAGCCAACGCCTGCATATCTTTTCCAGCATACGTTAAGCCACTCAGCTCGGTATATTCGTTGATGCCAATCAACAACGCTCAACGCCGACTTTCGGCCCCAACGACCAGACTTGATTGACAACCTATGAAAAGAACGATGAAAATGCGTGTGAGCATGATTGAACCTTAAGGACGATTCGATAGTCAAAAAGAACGAATGTCGTATCTCGATATTAGCCGGGTGCACCTGGCTTCTGTCAACTTTATGGCTGAATCTTACGAAAAGTTTCTTCATCGACGTAGCGAATGTGCAGGGTAGCGATTAAATTCCCCACCCCGACATCGTCGCGTTCCTTAATGTTTTCCTGTTGCTCTCTGCCTGCGGCGGTGCCGATGGCAGCACGGGAGGTTCCACCGGAGCTAGGTGTGTAGAACGCTGCGGTGATTAGGCCGATATTGTTGGTGTATTTTTGTCGGGCAGCGAGCGATTGGGAAGCATCCGTCACGGTGAAAAGTTTCATTTTCCCTTGCTCACCCGTTTCCGAGACGAAACCTTTGACACGGTATGTGGGCACGCCGTTAAAGAGGGCGTTCGGCGCATCGGGATCGAGCGCCCAATGCCGAGCTTCGTTTAAGCTCACCGGCTTGCCGATCACGTAGGCGGAGATCCCTTTGCCGTCGGTTTCTTTCTCAGGGAGTGTATTGAGACCGTCGACTAACAACCTCATGGCAATCGTCTGTCTCGCCCGGTTTTCGATTCATATTTCGTATTCTTCTCCGTTGCGAAGCATTACAACGCAGTCGTTGCCAAAGAATAGCGGCTTTCGAGCCTGGCTCTTTACGTTGACAGAAACCCTGAATGGGAAATCCTGCCGTTGTAGCGGATGAGGTTCATTCGCACGTTCATCGAGACGAGCGATTACTTGATCCTCAACGGGACGCACGAGTTGATTGCCAGGCCCAATTTCATCCCCACAATAGCGACCTAGAATTCCAAAACTCGCTCCGAGCACTTCGCCCTCGGGCGTGAGCGAAGTAAATTCCAACACACCCACTTTTCCTAACTGATTCTCCTCCAGAGTAGCGGAAAGTTGTTCCGCCATATCGCTCAGCACTTGCTTAAGCGGTTGCGGAACGAGCTTAAGTACTACCGGCACACCTGGTACGCGCGAGCCGATGATTCGCACCGGCGTCTGTGGGCTGTTAAATCGGACCTTGGCGGTTTGGCCGACACGACTGTAAACATAGTCGTAGAGTTCATGCACATTCACTTCGCCGTCGGCATTTCAATCGGAATGCCCTTTCAAGCCTTCGTTGAGCCAATAGCTGAAAAGCGATTGTTGTTTGAACTCCCATATACGACTTTTTTCCTCAGCTGTAGAACTGGCAATGGTGACCACCCCGGTTGCCCCTTTGAATGAATCACTAATATCCTTGGCGCTTGCGGATGGCGGTCCATCCTCCCCTTTTTCCGAACCAGCGTGGCAGGCATCGAGTACTAGCAGTTTGAAGGAAGCGGGACACGCATCGAGCAAGCCACGAAACCATTCAAAAGTCTCACGCAGGCGACGGACATCGTTTACCGTGAACTGCAGTTTGGGGGCCTTTTGATAATCCTCCGCCGCGATTAGCAAAGCCCATTGCGTCGACTTGGCTGATGACGGATCTTGTGTATGGGCGAATGCACCAATGAAAATGCTCGCCAATGGGAGTAACAGAAATAACAAATGATGTCGAAACAATGTTTGCCTCTTCTAAAATTCGGTTTAAAACGTACAAGAGAGTGACGCAATCCATTCAATCAGTTGCGAGACAAGTCTAAAATTAATCTTATCATTAGTTTACCTGGAAGAGTTTAGGAGGGTCCAAGTAAAACAAAGTTGCACCAAAAGTAAGGGCTACGCCAATTTTCCTGTTGGCGAACCCAGCGGCGGGCGTCGAAGAGAGCCTTACCGGAGCACTGTTGCGGGCATGCCACCTTGCATTGGGTCTCGATAGCTATTGCCTGGGGGCATTCCCCAGTTTTGTTGAGGTGCTAAATAAGGACTCGTATTGGGGCGAAAGCTCATACTGCTCTGGTTGTTGTTCCCCCAAACGTAAGGCTGCCCGACGGGCGTGTTCGATGCGACATAATTTGTGTTGCGATTGTTGCTGAATAAACTGCCGCTAAATAAACTCCCGGTGCCGGACGCAAAAGACGTCCAACGGGAGAGCGGTTGAGACGCTGTAATCGCATATGGATTTGCTGGATTCGGAGCCACTCCATAGTTTTGGTTGCCATTTGCGCCATATCCATTGTAGCTTGCCATCGCATTTGGGTTAGGCTGCATGTTAGGTCGCAATGGAACCGCAGGAATCACTATGGTGTTGGAAGCGTTGTAGTTGGACGCCATGTTATTGCCGGACATGGGCATTGATGCCACGTTTTGCATTGCGTTCGGGTAATAAGCAGAGGGAGCTTGAGCGATCCAATTTCTATTGGCGATAGATTGGTAGCCCGAGTTGTATGGGTAATCGATCGACCGGGTTGGGAAACGGGAACTATTTCGATTTGCTTGCGCGATCTGGGCGGCTTGCTGGTAAAAATTGGGGTTGTTGGCGGAAATATTGCTCGCGATGGTGTTGCCGCCGCCGGGTGATTGGCCTAGTGGTCGATCCGCGAAACGATGCACTTGTTTTGACTGAGAACCAAAGACCGGTATCATTCTAGAGACCTCCCGCTCTTCGAATTTCTGGTAAGTAACGGGTTGGGTTACCTGGACGTAGTTTGGCTGGTATTGAACGATGGGCACATATTGCCAAACTTGTTGCGGTGAAGCAAATGGATTCCAATTGGGCACATTGCGGAGCTGTAGCTGGTGCGACTGGATCGGGAAATATTGAGTGACAGTAGTTGTCTTATTCTCCGTTATCGTTGTTGGAACAAAAACGCGTTCTTTGACCTCTTGGTAGGAATAGGCAACTACCGGAATTGTCTCATCGATAACGTAACGTCCGTAGGGTTGGCCGTTGGACGGATCAACAAAAGTCATTACCGGTGTACTTGCTGCAAACCCATCGTTATTATTAAGTAATCCATTATTGGGAGCGCCTGACTGGAATCCGCATGCAATTGGACTCAAACAGAAAAAGTGCAAGAAAAGTGAATTAAATAGGAATACAGCGAAGCTTTTGGAGAACATAGTCTTGCCGGATTGGATCCTTGAATACCTGCGGTGCCCGCAATCTAGCGGAAAACTATTGCTAGCTTCTCAAGTTCTTTTAGATGCACTTGCGGAGCGTGCGCGCAGTGGCACATTAGCTACAGTATTGGGTCGTACTATTTCCCAGGTTCCATCGCAAGGTCTAGTTAGCGGAAACGGACGTTGGTTTTATATAATTCACGACGGGATCGCTGACCTCCTGGCCGACGAGGCGATTGACTTGACTACGGCCAGTAGTGATTCCGACGTGGTCTTTTCTCGACATCGCAAGCGACTTTAGCCCAACGGGCTTTAACATCTTAGCGCAGCGCTGGCCTGGGTATGCTGCCCGATTCCGTTTGTGAATATGGCGTTGGAAACCCAAGAAATCAGCTTTGGCAGTCTGCGCAGCCTGCGCAAACTTTTCTTTATTGGGAATATTTCCGGAACAGGCTAAATATTTGGCGTTATTCGATCGATACCTTGACGAGCGGGAAAGGTTTTCCGCTTAGGTAAAGATTTTCACTTGCGTTGACAGGCACGTCTGGCGCGAGTCTCCGGCCTCAAATCATGGAAGATACAGTCGTGAACCGCTTCACCCTCCTCTTAATCGTTGCGACGACGATCGCAGGTGGCAACGCCTTCGGCCAAAGTCAAGCGTCAGGACGCGCAGGCAATTCAACTGTCCGCGCCGTTCAGTCACACGTAGTCCCAACTAGGTCGACTGCTGTGCCTAGACCTGCAAGACCTAATGGTCGACTCGTATCTCATCAGAGTGTGATTGCAGACGACGGTGACGAAGTCATTTACGATGACGCACCCGAAAGCGTTGTGCTCGGTGAGTCCTACAACCCCAACGAAGGATTGGCGGAAATTGGTGGCGGTTGCACCTCTTGTGGCGGTGGCGGATGTACTAGCTGCGGTAATAGCTACGGTGACGCCTGTGGGAGTCCTTTCGGATTCGATCTTTGTAACCCAGGCGGCTTGGGCAGAAGGCAGTTATGCATCGCTTTGCCATCGCATGGTTGGGTCAGTGTCGAATATTTGAATTGGTACCAAAGCGGAATGGAGACTCCTGCATTGGTTACAACTTCACCTGTTCCAACAGCCCAAAATTTAGCCGGGGTGCTACCGCTTGCTACAACGCTTTATGGTGGAAACAACAATATTCTCAGCGACCGCATCAATGGTACCCGAGTACGATTTGGTTGGTGGTTTGCAAACAACCCGAACCTTGGCATCGAAGGTGAATACCTAGGCTTCGGAACACGCACTGAAAATTTCGATCAACAGTCCAACGGCAGTGCGATTTTGGCTCGACCGTTCTACAATGCGGTCACTGGCTTGGAAGATTCCTCACTTGTCTCGTTCCCAGGCGTTTTGTCAGGTCGGGTACGGACCACTGCAACCTCGAAACTAGAGGGCGGGGCAGTTCGATTTCGACATTTATTGTGCTGCAGTAGTGGTAGCGCCTTTTCGCCCATCACTTGCGGTCCAGTCCCATCTCAGTCCCGGATCGATGCGACTTTGGGATGGCGATACCTCCAATTGAATGAATCCCTCGGAATTCAAGAAAATCTCACGTCCCTGAGCACAAACAACCCAGGCAGCTTTATCCTGAACGATAACTTCCAAACACGAAACCAATTCAATGGTGCCGAGCTTGGTGTTCAATGGATGAAACGTCGAGGCTATTGGTCGCTCGACATGCTGATGCGAATGGGCCTTGGTAACACCCTCCAACACGTCACAATCAACGGCAGCACGCAAACGACCCAAAACGGAACGACAACGACCGCCAACGGTGGATTGCTAGCTCAACGAACGAATACCGGAACATTCGTACGCAATCAATTCGGCGTCGTTCCGGAATTGGGTGCAACTCTTGGCTATCAACTGACGCAGAGAATGCGTCTGACTGCTGGCTATTCCTTCATCTATTGGAGCAACGTGGTTCGCCCAGGGGACCAAACCGATACAACCGTTAATCCAAACCTGCTTCCTCCAGAGAATCCGACACAAACTGCGTTCTTGAACCCCAGGTTTACCTTCCAAGATTCCGATTACTGGGTACAGGGATTGAGTCTTGGCGGCGATTTTCGATGGTAACGATTCGATAATTGACAGCTAAACAGCTTCAATATCTTGGGCTTGATGGATCTTTTCGATCTGTCGAGCCCTTGATTCGTTGAGGGTACCGATTCGACGCCTTTAAATTACGCAAAACAAACAGATATCGCGGTCGGCAGGGAAGCAGCGACGTGGGTGACCATGCCCAAAGTTCACTTCTTCGCCGCCGAGCCCATGGATGGAGCATTTAAAAATGGCTGGACTTTGGAATCGACTTTACGAAATTTTGAGTGGCTCGCAAAAAGGTCAAGCGTCTCCTGCGAACAAAACACGGGCCAAACGCAAACTTCGATTGGAATTGCTCGAAGGACGTCAGTTGTTGGCAGCCAACATCACGGGTACAGTCTTCCAAGATCTCACCGACAATGGATTCAACACGGGTGTTGATCCCAATCTTTCCGGAGTAAGCGTTGCGTTGTTTCGAGACGGCGGCAACACAACCTACGATAGCGGACTTGGCACGAGCGCGGCTGGCGATGATATCTCGGTAGGGACCGTTACCTCTGCCGTTACGACAGGCCTCTATTCCTTTTCGGTAAGTACTGCCGGGACTTATTTCATTGTCCAATCCAGTGTTGCAACGGGTTTGCTCCAAAGATCTACGCAACGCGTGCAAACCCTAATTGTTACATCAACCGACGTCGCTGGTATTGCGCTGACTTCAATCGATACGTTTGATACGACTGCACAAACGGTGACCGCATCCTTTGGTGTTACGAACCCAAATTTCAATGCCTCGCTTGCATCCGAAGCGATGGGCGGGGAACGAGACATGTTCGTTAATGCGACTGCAGGTACCATATCGATGCAATCTGACACACCTTCGACAACCAACTTCTTGGCATTTGACGTTGGAGCAGGCGCAAACGGTTCCAGAATACTTTCTTACGACGGCGTTGACAGCGACGCACAAGTTCTCGCAACGAATGGCCTCGGGGGACGCGATTTAACGTCCGCTGGGGCGGCGACCGGTTTTCGCTTTCAAATTGGTGGCGAAGCGGGAACGCAAATATCCCTTCAGGTCAACAGCGGTGCCAACGCATCGACAGTGACAGTTGCCATCCCGACGACATCGGGCGCATCTCCTACGGCAATTCTCGACATCCCTTTCACTTCATTCACAACCACTAGCGGCACGGGCGCGAACTTCGCAAGCGTGGGTGCAATCCAGATTTCAGTTACAGGTCCAAATGCAGCCGATGCCATTATCGATACGATAGAAACTTTTGGCCCTTCGGTGATTACCCGAAATGTAGCTAATCTAACACCCATGAGTATCGGGGACCTCGTCTTTTCAGACCGGAACAACAACGGACTCTTCGACACCGCAGCGCCGACCGAGACAGGTATTAGTGGCGTAACGCTACAATTATTTACAGACACCAACAACAACGGCGTGTTCGATGCCGGAACTGATATCGCTACGCTTAATAGCAGTAACGTTCCCATAAGCACAACTTCAAACTCGTCAGGCATTTACACGTTTACCAATCTTTTCCCAGGCCGTTACTTTACAGTGATCCCAAGCAGTCAGTTTTTGACAGGTGCAGCGGCGGCAGGATTTGTTGTTAGCTCAACGATTCCAGGAGGCACTAACAATGCTAATAAGGGCGCATCGGTTGTTGGCACCGGCGTCGTGACTTCTCTGGTCTCACTCAACGCCGGTACGGCTCCGACCACCGACGGGGACTCGAATGCGAATTCCGACCTGAGTTTCGATATCGGCTTGGTTCCCCAGTTCGACCTAACGGTTGCAAAGTCTTCCACGGCGACCGTCGCAACGACAGGTACGACGATTACTTATACGATCGCGGCGAGGAATGATGGACCATCGCCCGCCTCAGGCGTGACCCTTTCGGACGACATCCCGGATGGTATTCGCGTCATTACCGCTACATCGAACGTCGGTACCGACTTGGTAACGATTCCCGCCTCGGCCACCGATACGACGGCCACAAATCCAGACAATATCACAGTCGACGTTGGTACGTTAGCCGCTAGCGCCACGACACAACACACCATTACCATCGTGGCCGAAGTGCTTGCGATAACGACCGGCACCGGTACTCCAGCCGCCATCGTCAATAGTGTGACTATTGCGGGTCTCGGGACGGAATTGACCACGTTGCCTAACACGGCGTCGGTTTCACTCCCCGTTCAATTGCGAAACGATTTGGTTGTTGTGAAAACGATCACAACCAATCCTGCTTCAACGGGTGTACCTGCAATTACTGCACCGGGATCGACCATTACTTATACGCTGATAGCTCGTAACGACGGACCTTCTAGGGCGACGACTGTTCGAGTCACCGACAATGTTCCAGACGGAATCCGAATTTTGACGGCGACCTCAAGCGACGTTACCGATACGGTGACGATCCCCGCGTCATCACAAGACACAACTGCAAGCAATCCCGATGACCTGACAGTGGATGTCGGTGAACTATTGATCGGTGCAAACAATCAAACCACGATTACGATCACGGCAGTGGTTTTGGGAACAACGTCCGGGCTGTTTACCAACACCGCCAACATTGCTGCGACTAACACGACTGTGAACAATGAAGTATCACAAACCAACAACGATAGCCAAATCGCGGCAAATGCCCAGCGCAATATCGACTTGGTCGTCACGAAGTCCATCACGACGAATCCCGCCTCTAGTACGACTCCAGCCACGGCACTGCCAAACTCGACGTTTACCTATACGATCCTAGCACGCAACGATGGTCCGTTTGATGCGACGACGGTACGCGTCGCGGATAATCTTCCAGACGGCATTCGAATTATCTCGGCGGTTTCCAGTGACGTTACCGACACAGTGACGATTCCACCCACAGCACAAGATACTACGGCGGCAAATAACGACGACATTACCATTGATGTCGGCAACCTAGCAGTTGGAGCTGGAAGTCAAACAACCATCACCATTATTGGTGTCGTTCTGTCCGCAACACAAGGCAACTTTACCAACGTGGCGACGATCTCGGCGACCGATACCTCGGTCAACATTGAGGCGATCACGACTAACAACAGCGGTTCAATTGCCGCCAACGCTCCTCGCGCCGTCGATTTAACCGTCGCTAAGTCGGGACCAACAACGGCGATATCTGGGAACACCATCACTTACTCAATGACGGCAACCAACAACGGGCCTTCGGATGCAATCGGTGTGCAAGTTGTTGACGATATTCCAGACGGTATTCGTGTGATCAGTGCAACGGTCAATGGAAATACGGTAACGATTCCAGCATCCGCATCAGATACGACCCCATCCAATCCTGATAACATCACTTTCGCAGTTGGAAATATAGCCACGGGCGGCAGCAACAATACTATTATCATTGTTGCGGCCATTCTACCTTCATCGACGGCAGCGTTGGTAAACAGCGCAGTAATCAGTACGACTGATATAGCCACAGTTGAGTCGATTACCAACAACAATGCCGCGTCTGTCACGACAACACTATCGCAACAAAATGACGTTGCAATCAGCAAGAGCGGCCCAACGTCCGCAGCGATCGGTAGCACTGTTACCTACACCATGAACGTGACAAACAATGGCCCATCGACGGCGACGTCGGTCAGTGTAGTGGATACTCTGCCATCCGGAGTAACCTTTATCTCCGGAACATCGCTGATCGGTTCGACCGCAGCGGGTACAGTCGCTGCTGGCTCAAACAATACTGCTAACGTGACCATCCCAACTTTGGCACCAGGTGAAACGACTGTCGTTACGATTCGTGCTACGGCTCCAGCGTCCACTCCCGGCAACGTAACAAACACGGTTACCGTAACGGCAACCAATGATACGGTTTCGGGTAACAACATGGCGACCGCTGCTACCGCCATTACCGCGCCCCTTGTCGCAAATTTGGCCGGTCGAATTTACGTTGACAGCAACAAGGATGGAATTGGCCAGTCCACAGAGCCTGGCATTTCCGGCGTTACCGTTACATTGACGGGTACAGTAACTGTCGGTAGTGCGCCGGTCAGCCGAACGACTACCACCGATTCAAATGGTGACTACACCTTTGCAAATGTGGAACACGGAACGTATACGGTCACTTCGGGATCGCCACATGATTTCAATTTCCGTACTGCAAACCCTGGTACAACCGGTGGAACTGCGGGAGCTCAGCAAATCTCAACCATCAATCTAGCGGGAATTAACTCTACGGCTAATAATGTTGGATTCACGCGAGTTTTCAGCATGAGACTATTCCTGGCGTCTGGACCGATTAATTAAGCGAGAGCGATCTCGACTGAATTGTTGAAAACGCCACGGTCCGAGACCGTGGCGTTTTTCGTGTGAGAAGATCCTTTTACCCAAACTTTGGATCGCATCCATGAGTCAAGACCCACGCGTGGTTTGGCACGACCAATCGGTCACCAAACGGCTTCGCTTCGAACGCAATCGACATCGAGGGTGCGTTGTCTGGTTTACAGGGCTGAGCGGCTCAGGCAAAAGCACGATTGCCAATCTTGTGGAACAGAAACTCTTCGAGCGAGGTGCCCAAACGTACTTGCTCGACGGCGACAACGTCCGACACGGACTCTGTGCTGGTCCCAATTTGCTCGAACCAATTCATGGCGGGGAATTTGCAAAACGCTTCGGCCTCGGATTCGGCCCACAGGATCGCGAAGAAAATATTCGTCGTGTAGGTGCCCTTACCGAACTCTTTGCATCCGCAGGCCTCATCTGCTTAACTGCCTTTGTAAGTCCCTACCGTGTCGACCGCGATCGCGTCAGGCATGGAGTAGAATCGCG
>JAYVBW010000206.1:0-7683 GCA_043750255.1 Pirellula sp. | reverse complement strand
TCCTCGCTTGGCCAACGGGTTGCCCAGGCACTGTCCTTCGAAGAAGGTGCTTGTAACGTCGTATAGCAGCAAGTCATACTCGATATCAAAAAGCTCACCCATTCGATTCTTGAGATGGATTTCCAATTCCTCTTTATGCGGTAGAAGCTCATCAAGTGCCCGGTACAAGCGATTGTCATCAACACGACCTGCAGGAACGCCAAGCAAATCTGGTAGAGCGGTTTTTGGATACCATTGCTCAGAAACGTAGAGTTCGCTCGAAGGATCGAGCAACCTCGCAATGACGAGAATCATGGATGTCAAAGACCATCGGATGTGCTCTTTTCCTTGAGGCAGGTGTTTGTCCAAGAAATCGTCGAGCTTGAGTTGTTCAATGATTTTCAATGCGAGCCACGGACCACCGAATTGACGACTGTTTTCAACACGAACGGCATTGGCGTTAACACGAACCCATTTCGGCTCAATCGGCTCGTCTTCATACTCAAAGAGGGCTTGTTGTTTTAGCACAGGTTGAGGCTTGGCCGAATGCTGAACCTGACTTGATGCAGCTTGCAGTACGCCAAGTCTGCCAGCCTCGTCGAGCGCTCCGAGCCACGACACGACTTTCTGTCGCGGTCCTCGTTCGGTACGTACCGATTCGACAAGAGCCCAGTATGCCTTACGTTCTCCTGCGACCGTTTTGAACTGCTGGCGGATATACATAACTCACCAAGCTAACCACGGAAATCGCAGCCACAAGACCACCCGAATTCTCACTACATTTGATTTCGGGGATTTCCACCATCCTAAGGGATGAAACGGATACCACACGACCCATCATCCCCATCAAGAACACCACAAAAAATATTTCAAAAATCTAGTTGGGGAATTTGGGCTAGTCCGATCTATCATTCTTACAGCAAGGCAGCAAGCGCCGTAGACCAAGTAGTTGCGATCCAACTGTGGAAACGCCGGTCGCTGGCTTCGACTACTACCACAGTTTTGTTTGAAGATTCTTCGGCCGCGACCTAGTGCACCACGGACTACGCACCAACCTGTGGAAATGGCGTAGGGCTACGTCGACAGTGCATCCACTACCTGAGCCAATTGCCGATCGCCTCCCAATACCGATGCCGAACCGAACGGCAAGCAAACCGCTAACGACAACAAACAAAATAATGCAGGTCAGTATCGTGAACGCGGAAGAATACAGCGAAAGTATCCGCATCGAAACCATCATTCCAAGACCGGCTCCAAAAATTCCTCCGCATCCAAAACGCAGGGAATTTTCGAATTTGTCTGGACTCTTGCTCATGGGATTCGAGATATCGATTGCTGAAGAAGATTGCTAGACGAAAGTGCCGCCAGTCTATCCGATCTAGCAGGCGTTGAGCAAGCGACCAGCGCCAATGTCCACAGTGTTGATGGTCCAAACTTGTGGAAGCGTCAAGCGGCTAGTCGGGATAGGACCGAGCTTGCTCAGCTTCGTTGAACCGCCCGGTGCGGATCCACACGCCATTGGTGCGGGGGAGAGCGGACAGCACGGCCACTCAACCGATTTACGTCATTCTTTCGGTCTGACCGAGTATATCAGTCCGCCATCTTTCCGTCGCTCCCGAGCTGGCGGAATGACTTCGAGAACCAATATTTCTCGATCTTGCATATTCATGGCTTCGAGAACGAGTACTCCAAGTGCGTGGTCCGAACCTAAGTTGTTCCTGATGCAATACTGATCAACGAAGAACCCTTTCCATCTGCGATCGAGTAGTTTTTCTGACTGCCACGCAGTCAACATTCCATCACTCACCATCATCGCGGCAATCGTACGCACATCCGAACACCGCGTGCACCGATTGAGCCAGGTGGATAGAGTTGCAGTGTCGACAAGCCGACTTTTGCGAACAACTTCAAACCATTCATTGGCCTCCATGTTCGTCCCGGGGCATTGAGGTTGTGACGAAAGAATTTTTGTAAGTCCTGGGTTTGGGGCGGGAGCCATTCGAATAGAATCTGGCGACTCAGACCCGTTATCTTGCTCAACGGTTGAGCTTCCCCGCCGCCATCCGCCCCAGTCTATCCGATCCCGCAGTCGTCGTCTAATCGGCAGGATCCAGGGTGCGAAATGTTTTGAACCAACTTGTGGAAGACGCTCGACGCTAAGTCGGCTGTGACCGCATGAGGAGGCGAAGCTTGAAGCTAGGGAAGAGGCTGGTGGAGCTCGCATGCGACTTTACCTACGTCGCCCCTTGTACACCTCGATGATAGAGCCGTTGAACTTCTTGCATGCAGCAGCGTCCGTCAGCGGCAAGAGTGGTACAGTTCGCTTCAAAAGATTTCGACTTTGCGAGCAGCTCGCGAATTAACTCAGGCGATCGACGGCGAATGGAAATGTCTAATTCATCTATCGTGAACCCGAAACATGGACAGATCGCTGCATCCGTACTTTTTGGGTAAACTGGATGCAGTAGTTCATTGACGGGAACAAATCGTTCTAAAAAGTCAAAGTAGGCGGTATCGCATGCTGGAGAAGGGCAAAACCAGACGTCCGCTCCTAACTTCGAGCGTGAATCCGCGTGCATATAATGATCCAACGTCATTCGGCCGACAGCGACGCCGACTGCTCCGCAGTTTGGACAAAACGCTCGCGCGTCAGGCTCTGGTTCGCGAACGAAGGCTTTATTTATGGTGAAGTATCCTGAAAAGCGATTCTGCGGGACAACTTTGGGTAGGGCCAGCTGCATAGCCCAAAAGCGGAATCGAATTTTACCCACTAATTCACTTCCCCGTCCAAAGCCGATCCAGTCTATCAGATCCTGTCAGTGTACGAATTGGCTCGTTTTAATGTCCACGTTGGGAATGAGCCAACTTGTGGGAGAAACTTGACGCTAGCCGATCCCGTTGGCGTAGAGTAGCTCGGTGGATCCCGTTAGCCGGAGACTAGCGCCTTCCGGCTAATCAGCATCAGTCTATCCGATCGGATTGGCGTTGAGTAATTCGAACTGTAGACATTTTGTCGCCCCAGGATTCAACGGTCGCCAGTTCGTCCCCCTCCACTTATTCCGTCACAACAAATCGCTACGTCCACAAGTTCGCATAACCTATTTTGAGTTAACTCGCATGTCTTTTCCGATATGGGTTGTGAGTTTAAGTTCCTATTGCGTCAAGTCGGTTAGCGATATCGGTGGCTTAGATAACAGGGAGCCAAACGTCACCCGGTAAGTCACATCAGTCAGCTTGCGGCGAATTCACTCCAGATCGCCAGCTGTTCAACCTTTCCCGAATTCTGTCGATCGAATTCTTGACGTTGTACAGTCCGAGGTGCTACTCTAGTGACACATGCTCCCTGAGTAGCATGCGAGTCTTTGGGGTAATGCGTAGAGGAGTGACAAGGGATGGCGAAAGTAAAGTCGGGGAATTTCGAACAGCCGCTGGGGCACCGCGAGCGTCAGATTATGGACGCCATCTATCGCCTTGGCTCAGCCTCGGTGAGCGAAGTCCTGGCGTCGTTGTCAGATCCGCCAAGCTATTCGGCGGTGCGAAAGATGATCAATGTCCTTGAGGACAAGGGCTTGGTCGAGCACAAACAGTTGGGCACTAAATACATTTATCGCCCAACTCTTTCTCGCCATTCAGCGAGCCGAAACGCTGTTAGGCATCTGCTGTCGACTTTTTTCCAAGGTAGTGTTTCTGAAGCGGTTAACACAATGATCGATATCCAATCAAAAAAATTGTCCGCCGAAGAGTTGAATCGACTTGAAGCGATCATTGAACAAGCTCGAAAGGAAGGGAAGTAACATGCCTGTATTCTTGAACGAATTTTTCACTCTGATTTGGGGATCATTGGTGAATGCAAGCTTGCAAGTCGCATTCCTTACGATTTTTGCCTTCCTTGTTTTGAGGTTGTTGTCGCATTCTTCGGCTGCACTACGGCATCAACTTCTTGTGGTCACTCTGTTTTGCGGAATGCTCATGCCGCTGCTTAATCTATATCAGACTGGCAAGTTCTTCGCATCCAATCAATCTAGCGATCGATTCGTTCGGTCGAACCTTTCCTCGAGGCTTAGGAATTTGGAAGCAGACATGTTCACCTCCGAGAAGCCAACGAAAGGACACTCTTTCGAGGATCTAAAAATGGACGATTCGAGAACAAGCAGCTCGAACTCGGAAATGCTCACGAGTTCCAAGCCATTTTTTGCAAAAAAGCCATTGTCTAATTGGTCCATGGAATTGAACGCAGTCTTTTTTGGAACGCATGTAAGGAGCGGACTTGTATGCCTGTGGTTTACGGGACTCTTGGCCTGCTCGATTCGGTTTCTTATCGATCAGTGGCAGCTTAGAAAACTTGAGTTGCTATTTCATCGACTGCCAAGCGACCAGGATTTGCGATTCGCTCAAAGTGTCTTGGTTAAAGCGAGGTTTCGCAGTGCTCCGGTTATCATGTGTTCGGCGCACGAACATACTCCGATGACTTGGGGACTGTTTCGACCGAAAGTATTATTGCCCAACTCGTTCATGAACTGGCCTGCTTTGCGACGCCGGGCTGCATTGTTGCACGAGTTGGCGCACATTCGCAGATGGGATTCAGCATGGCAGTGTTTGTCCAGATTATTCTGCGTGTTGTTTTGGTTTCATCCAGGCGCCTGGTGGATGAAGCGGCAACTTAACGCGCTTTGTGAGAAAGCTTGTGACGATCAAGTACTTGCGTCCGGCGAGCGGCCTTCTGACTATGCCGACGCGCTTCTTTTTGTAGCGGCACGTACCTATTGCACATTCTCCGCTGGGAGCATTGCCATGGCACGCGATGGGTTAATCGCGGACCGCATCGAGAAATTGTTCGACACTCGTGTGTCCCATTCGCAGATCTTTCGTCGCGCAACGATTGCGAACGGGCTGCTGGCCGTTTTCGCAACTCTCGTTGCTTTACAGATACAGCCATGTCAAGGATTCGCGTTGTTTGGATTTTCTCAGCGAATTGCAACAGAGTCCATAGTTGTCCTGAATGCAGTCTCTGATGCCGATGCGTTGGGCGACGCTTTGGCTCCAGGGGTTCGACTCCAATTTGGAACCAAGCGATTGCGGCCAGGGACAAATATCGACCAGATTCTCTTATCTCCGGATGAAGATACGATTGTCAGTCATGGGGGGGAGTGTTTGACCGCATGGGATGCGACAACTGGGAAGGAGAGATGGCGAACTCACGAATTCGCGGGGATATCGGGCACTGCGTACGGCCATAGGCCTCTCGTTTTTGCAGAAAATGGCAAGTCGTTTTTCACTGTGAGCGCAAACAGTGAAGTTATCGAATGGGGTATCGAAACTCCCAATCCCAAGAAACGATTTGCAGTCACACGAAATGGAAGGAACAAAAGAGCAAGCAATTTGGTGAGTATCGACATCGTGGGCAATGGCGAACGCCTTGCCATTGGAAATGCGGATGGATTGATTGTTACCGATGCGTCGGGGCAAACGTTCTTTCAGGTCGGAAATGCACAAATCCAACCTGGCGAGACCGATGACCGACTCGGCTTTCATGGTGATTACACTCTCGTCAGGTTTTCTCCCGACAAACAACAGCTAGCCTGCGTTTTTAGCGAAGATCCAAAAGAGATCCGTATACTGGACGCGAAAGATGGTAGAGAATTGAGACGCATCGCATTGACAGACAAAGCAGTCCGAATCCATTATTCACCTGGTGGAAATCAACTCGTTGTAACAGAACGAGACAGCGCCGTTCGGCTTTACGATGTTAGCTCAGAAAAGCTTCTTTGGTCGTATGTCGCAAGCCTAAACAATCCATACGAGAATTACACATCGGATGTCGTATTCAGTCCCGACGGCTCAAAAGTGGTTGCCGGTGCTACCAACAATCACGTGTACGTATTGGACGCCAAGAATGGGAAAGAATTAGGACAACTCATTGGTCACAATTGGTATCCATGGTCGCTGGCCTTTAGTGCCGATAGTCAGCGACTATTTTCATCGGGATTAGATGGGACGATTCGACGATGGGACATGAGGTCCCTGCAAGAGCTACAGCTGGAGAAGTTGGAGTTTGCAACTAGCGTCATCGCCGCAAGCCCTGATGGCAAGTGGATTGCGGTTGCCTATGAGAAAGGCAGAATTGCTTTGGTATCGGTGGCTGATGGAAAAGAGATTGCATCGTTGCCGATAGGCAAGCTTACTATCTCGCAGGTGGCGTTTTCCGTCGACAGCCAGTTGTTAGCAGTCGGTGCAGCGGACGATAAAAAGGTCCGTGTATTCGATTGCCGCCCGCCGCGCGGTGACGATTCTTACACAGACGGAAGGAACTGAGGCGAGAACACTATTGCAAGAGCTCGCAGATCGTGGGCTCGAAGATCCCGTGGGCCGACTCGCCCAATCAGCGATCTGGGGAAAACAAAGACACCCCGCAAAGTGATTACCTTACTCAATCTGATCAGCACCGAAGAGCTGTTTCACCGATGGCCGCATCAATACGACAATTGTGAACACGCCCAATACGGTACCCAAGGGCATGAAAATGCATTCTATCCCCGCAACGACCAAGCAATACGTATAGCTTCGATTGACTGCCAGTCGCCGACCGGCGATCGCAACGCACACCGCCATTGCCATTCCGCACAGAATTACGCAAGTAGCAAATGCGATGAGAATCCAACCAATGAATGCTGGTGGTGGATTGCCATTTCCAACTTTATCGAAAGCGCCCATGACCATCGCGATGCCCATTGCCAAATGCATAGTGGGCAACATGGAAAACAATGCCAAGAATCCAGAGACAACGTAGTGAAAAATTGAGAGAAGACGCAGGTGTTCAGCGTCTTGAGTAGGTTTCACGTTTGCGGGTCCTTGTCGGTCAAAGCCATCACCACCAAGGCCGAACTGCAAACGGTATCTATGCTTTTCACAGAATGGGTAATTGCCCTGCTTGGGATAGTTATCACTGAAGCTTGGGGGGTTATCACTGATTTGTCAAATTTATTATTCAAAACGCTTCTCCGACGCAACGCGCTTCAGTCTATCCGATCCCGCTAGCGTAGTCGAATCGGCCAGTTCCAATGTCCACTTTGGGAATGAACCAACTTGTGGGAGACGCTTGACGCTAAGTCGGCCGTGCCATCCTTGTGGATGGAAAGGTTGGCGGCGAATGTTGACGCTAAGCTCTCCGTGCCTATTTCGGGCGCGTTTTCTTAGGCGGGGGTTCTGGGAGTTCGCTCGACGTTATCCGGATCAGTTCGGTTATCCCCTCGCGATTCTCAATTCGCTTTTGTGAGATCAAAAAGCAAGGCTTAGCCCCGTCGTAGGGAGATTTCTCAATGCAGCGAACAACGTACGTTTTGACTCCTCTAATCGAATGGTTGACTGTCGTTCGTTCCAATAACGCACGGCGATCAATAGCGCGACGATATAAATGGGGATGAGTCCATACTTGTACGGTGTCGGCACAATCCACATGGCAATCGCAAACAAGCAGACGACAACCCAACATAGAATACTGGCGCGAACCATGAAGGCTCGCTCGCGTGTCCCTTTAGTGTTCTTTATAGAAAAATACGTTCCAATTACTCCACCGACAATGCCTATCGCTGCGCCAAGGATGCCGCCTAAAGGATGAGCTTGTGCAGAGAAAATTCATGTTCTTATCCGGGGAGACCTGCATCACTCCGAGGAGTAAGTCATCTCGACGACTGAAAGCGAGGAACA
>JAYVBW010000205.1:0-6010 GCA_043750255.1 Pirellula sp. | reverse complement strand
CCTTGCGCTCCCTTTGTTTTGCTTAGATGTGGACTGCGACCGAATCGGTTGCTCAGTCAAGAAACATGAAGACTACCTGCCGTAACCCCGGAGATCAACTACGTGAGACGACGCATGTGGTACAATAACCTCGACGTGTAATACGCAGATCAGGCTGCCAGCCTTTCTTTTCAGTACTCCGACAGGTTGTTGCGAGTGGTAACGGAGGCAGTTTTCTCCCACCGCTACGCGATGAGTTGGTCGAAAAAATGAATGTGCCAGCCAGCTTCCTCGCTCGCGAAGCAATGCGACGGATCTTCAACAATATTGGCAAAGTCAGCGGCTGAAAAAAAGTAACCGTTCACGGCCTTTGGCCGTGAACGGTTAGGTCCTAATCTTAATCGATTGAGCAAGCTTCGTGGGAAAGCTCGGTAGCTACCAGTTGTTCCTGCACAGCTCGGCTACGCGTCGCTGCTAACTGAATACAATATTTGAAACGACCGAACCCCGGGGAGCGTTTGTGTCCTTGCCTTTTGTTTAAGTCGAAATAATTAAATAGCAAGAATTTACGCCAGTCTTACCTAAATTCGATTGACTCTTGGTTTTGCATGCTTTACAACAAATAAATGTAAAGGTGGACTTTTCCTCCCTTCATGCTGGTGTAGCGATTGGATCGTACCAGCAAAAAGGGTATTTCATCGTTTTTGCAGAGGGTTTTAAAATGAATTTTGCGTATCGGAAACAAAAGGGGTTCACGCTGGTGGAGCTCCTAGTGGTAATTGCGATTATTGGAATTTTGGTAGGTCTTTTACTGCCAGCCGTGCAAGCGGCTCGGGAAGCTGCGCGACGTATGCAATGCAGCAACAATCTAAAGCAGATCGGATTGTCGATCCATAATTACGAGGGGGCTTACAAGCGATTTCCCAATGGATCAGTGGACGACGATCCTAAGGAAATAGCTCCCCGCCGATTATGGGAAGCCGGTAGGCATCGAAAAGGAACTGTATTGGTAAAGCTCTTGCCGTACGTTGAACAATCCGCGTTATACAATTCGATTGATTTTAATTTGGATGTCGAGAATCAGTTGAACGCAATCGCCCCATTTAATACTCCGGGTCGCGTCAATATGCGAAACGTACCGATGTCGGTTTATCGTTGCCCCAGCGACGGAACATCGTCGAAGAGGCTTTCCCAACAGAATCATCTTTACAACTATTCTTTAAGCATTGGCGCTCAGAATATGCATGGCCAGTTCGGGTGCAATCAGTTTCGAGTCGATTCTTGGAGAACGCGAGCAACTGGTATACTTGGGGGCAATCTGTTTAACAATGGCGCTAATGGACACGGCCATTCAGGACCTTATGCTAGAGCAGCCGGTATCAGTGGTGTGATCAGCCGATGTGACTGGAGCGCTTCATTCGCTGATATCAGCGATGGGCTTTCCAACACAATTGCCGGTGGCGAGATTATTCCATCATGTCATGATCACCACCGTGGAGGAGGCGGTTGGTATAATTCGAATGGTCAGTGGACCGCGACTTCACCTGCAATCAATTTCAATACATGCGGTAAACAGGGTGTTGATGACAACGCGAACAATTGCAACAGCTATCGCACCTGGAATACTTCCGGTGGATTTAAGTCGGATCATACGGGCGGGGCGAATTTCGTTCTAGCTGATGGTTCGATTCAATTCTTTTCGCAGTCCATTGACTACCTAACGTACCAGCAGATGGGTTCGAGAAACGAAGGAGAGCCATTGGCCTCATCGCCGATGAACTGATTGCGCGTAGTTGAGTCGATATTTAATAAAGTACTAGGCTGTGCGCGTTGTCGTGCCAGCCGTTTTTATTGGAGAAAATGAAAATGCGGATGGCAGGGGTTTTGAGTTGTGTACTATCGTTTTGCTTTATTGGCTGTGGTGGAGGTGACGGATTTCCGCCGCCTGTTCCCGTTAGTGGGAAAGTAACATTTGCGGGAAAGCCAGTCGAGGGTGCAGCGGTTACATTCTTGAGCAAGTCGGGTGGTCGGTCGGCCAGCGCCAACACGGACAAAGATGGAAATTTCAAATTGACTTCGGTGAAGACGAACGATGGTGCATCGCCTGGTGAGTATGGTGTTACCATTTCCAAACAGGAAGCCAAGGGCGGTGGAAGTGCAGCGGTCGACATCTCGCAGGGGTACGGCGAGAATTATGGAAAGATGCAGGGAGCCGCTGGATCTGGGGACATGGGTAAAGCAGTAACCCAAGTTCTTCCAGAGAAATATGCCGATCCGTTGCTTTCGGGCTTAGTTAGTACAGTCGCCAAAAGTGGCAAGAACGAATTTACCTTCGATCTAAAGTAATCGATTGCACGAAGTGAAATTTTTCGCTTTAGAGTCAAGACATCGATTGTGAATCACGAGGCCCCACCCAAATGGTTGGGGCCTCGATTTTTTTTAGCGGACAGCGAAATGAAAACGAACCAATTGTCCCTTGAGCCTGAGGCGCTAGCTGAGCCAAATTGCAAGATATCGGCTAGTGCCTCAGGCTCAAGACCAATACGTACCAGTAAAATCCAGCTCGCAGTTTGCCTTAGAGACCGGTCGTAGGGCAGTCCGATGCCATTCTTGGCCATGCTTAGGAATCTTGAATCAAGGGTTGCCCCTAGTACCGAAAGAAAAGCGCTTCGCATATTTCGAAGTGCCTGGTTATTGGCAATCTTGGCCGCTTTGCTATTAGTTGGTTGGTGGTTTGAAGCTCCAAGGCATTGGCTGCGGACTCTCGCTGATAGAGCTCTCCGCCAGTACGATGCGCACGACGCTCTTGTTTGGATTGATCGATCAGGTCGTTACTACCCAAAAGATGTTGGGTTAGACCTGCTTGCTGCTCGCGCTAATTTGCAACTCAATATGAACACTGTGGCAATCGAGTGTCTGGATCGAGCCCAAGCCAAAGGCGCACATCCAGAGGAGTTGGAACCTTATCGCTTAATGGCTGAGGCGCAGCGAGGAAATGAAGTCGCTGCCGAAAAATTGTTCGGACAGACGGGTGTTGGATCTGAAGTATACGAAGCATTGATCCGCGCAAACGAGTATGGAAACCACGGGAATCGAGCCAACCATATTTTGGACCAGATGGAGCAAGTTGGCGTATCTCCTTTAGTCGTGCTTTACCATCGTGGCAGAATGCGTGAAATCTCCGAAGACTTTGACGGGGCAGTGCGATTCTATTGTGAAGCGTATCGACAGAAACCAAGTTCTAGTCGTTCTGCGTTTCGTGCAGGCGTCTGTTATTACAACTTGCGGGATTTTAATCGATCGGAAGAAATGTTTAGCAAGGTGCAATCCGGGCCGTATAAGGATGTGTTTGCAATCGAACGTGCCAACTGCCTATGGGAAAAGAATTCGTTCGAACAGGCTGCTCGAACGATTGAGCCTATTCTTGAAATCACCCCAGCTCAATTGCTAACACTCTATTTCCAGTTGGACGAATTTGTTGATTCGGACCGTGCCGCACTAATAGCAGCCCGCATCGAGGACGCTCAAGGACACAGTGAGCGCGCTGTGCTGCTGTTAACGCGAGTATTGGCATTCAATCACCGAGAGTTTGATGCTCGGGGATTGCTTATCAAGAACTTGCGTGTTTTGGGTCGGACTCGCGAGGCAGACGATGTCACCGCTGTACAAAGCCAGATGATCGCCAACCGACAGCGTTGTCGCCAGTTGCGACAGGAGTTGGATTCAAATCCGGGCGATATCGCCAGACGTTGCGAACTGGCCGAGCTATACTGGTATGCAGAATCAGAAGCGGAAGCCATGTTGGCAATTAGCGAGATTCTTAAGATGGAACCAGAATGTGAGCGAGCACTTCAACTGCGGGACAATATACAGTCCGACCGGGCCGGTCGCCGGTTTCCCAGATCATCTACGAAACGCCCTTGATTTGATGCTCAGGACTCTCGTTATCATGTTCCGGCGATGGGGTGTTGTTTTCACGATATTAAGCCTGATCGTGGGTTGTCGGTCCGAAAACAAGCCGGTGTCTCAACCAGAAAGTCAACCGAAAAACGCCCCTTTATCTCATGCAAATTTTTCAACGCGAGAATGTGACGCGGTTCATGCTTGCACGTTTAAGAATGGTCGTGAAGCTGGGTTGAATAGCATTTTGGAGATCGTGGGCGGTGGAGTGGGATGCATTGACTACGACTGCGACGGATATGTAGATTTGCTATTCGCTGGTGGAGGTACCATTAATGCCACCGAGAAAAGAATCGATGGAGTCAATTGCCAGTTGTTGCGAGGCGGGGCGGACTGGGGGTTTAGCAACATTTCGGTTGACGTTCACTTGGATACGACTCGCCTTTATTCACATGGGATCACAGCAGCGGATTTCGATCAAGATGGGTTCGAGGATGTCTTGATTTATGGTTATGGTGGAGTTGTCCTCCTTCGCAATCAGGGAGATGGGACGTTTCGCGAATCATCAATCGTCGATGGCTTGGCAAAGGCAGGTTGGGTAACTGCTGCCACCTGGATTGACTTGAATGGCGATTACGATCTTGACCTTTATTTCGGATCCTATGTAGATTGGGATATTGATAAGAACCAGGTGTGCCGTGATCGAAAAGGGCAGCCGGATGTTTGCTCGCCAAACGCTTTCAAAGGTTCACGGAATACGGTCTTCCTAAGCAATGGGGATGGTACATTTCAGCTCAGTGCGGATACGGTTCAAACCGATCAACCCTCCAAAACACTGGGAGTAGTCGCGGCCGAGTTTCACCGCGGGCAGGGGGTAGGTTTGTATGTGGCCAATGACCTGATCGCCAATTTCCTATTTTCTCGGAGGGGTGAGCGATATGAGGAGCATGCGTTTGCGTCGGGAGTTGCTGTGGATGACGAGGGGGTGGCTAACGGAAGCATGGGCTTGGCTCTACTGGACTTTAACTTGGATCGTCAATTTGATCTGTTTGTCACCAATTTTGAACATGAAAAGATGGGACTTTATATCAATGCAGGTGTGGACTTGTTTCACTATGAGAGTCGAAAAGCAGGGCTGAATCGGGCCGATTTGAAACGTGTAGGTTTTGGTGTGGTTGCCGCCGATTTTGATGGAGATGCAGACGAGGACATCGTTTTTACAAGTGGCCACGTCAACTATCACCCTGACAGTGGCGACATGCGATCTTTACCTGCGTATCTTCAAAATGAAGCGGGCAAAACTTTCACCACCTGTGCCCCGAGTGGCTCCTTTTTTTCAGACCCTACGGTTGGCCGAGGTTTGGCAACGGCCGATCTCGATAACGATGGAGATCTTGATCTAGTCGGGACCAGTTTGTTTGGCCCTCCGTCCCTTGTTGAAAATATGCACTTACCAGGCAAGCATTGGCTTACCGTTCAATTGATTGGTACAATCGCATCGCGGACACCGATCGGATCCACGGTAGAGCTAACGGTTGGAACGCGAGTCATGGCTCGGCAGCTTTATGGAGGAGGCAGTTATTTGTCACACAGCCAATCCCGACTTCATTTTGCATGGCCAGTTGAATCGACTGCGGGTGATGTTGTTTTGGACGTCCATTGGCCAGATGGTTCTACTACGGACTCCCTGAGTGTCAAACCTGGACAAAACATCGTTGTCATACAAGGTCAAATCACGACGAGTGGCAACAAACGGCTATAACGAATCATAGGAAGCGTGCTGGTCTTTCCGGATGAAATCTTGCAATTACCAACGGTTGAGTTTGCTTTTCTCGATGGGCTTAGTTGGAAGTCTAATGGTGGGATGCCAAAAGCCAAACCGAAGTTTAAATTCAAGTGAAACTCGGCCTGCTATCGCCTCCGTAGGTCAAAGTGATTCAGTGACTCCATTGGACTTATCACCCCTTGAGCGAGACAAGCTTCGACCCGACCAAAAACAGCCAACCAAAGTCGAATCTGAACGGAGTACTTGGTTTGAAGAAATCAAGCAGACTGGCATCAACTTTTCGTTCAGTTCAGGCCGCTCCGATGGCGAATTTGCAATCATCGAGTCGCTTGGTGGCGGAGTCGG
>JAYVBW010000204.1:0-2261 GCA_043750255.1 Pirellula sp. | reverse complement strand
AAAGTTAGTCCGCTTGCAAACTGGACCAAGAAGCAGGTTTGGGACCGAATCCTGGCTCGCAAAATCCCGTACAACCCTCTGCACGATGAGGGATTCCCTAGTATTGGATGCAAGCCTTGCACAAAAGCAGTAGGTTTCGGCGAGGACGAGCGCGCAGGGCGCTGGAGCGGCACAGGAAAAACCGAATGCGGTCTTCATACCCAAGAGTAGGACCTACTTGCAGCTTTCTCCCCGCGTGCACTTGTCAAAAAGCGACGTTTTGTGTTAGGCTACGCAACTTGGTTGGCGCGGCGATCCTTTGAGTCTTAGCGACGACATGAATAGTTTTTTGTCACTGCCTGGTGGAAACACATGTTTCTCGCCTTTGATTTAGGAGCATTTGTTCGTGGGTGTAAAGAAAACAGGTCGAGGTCGTCGTAAAGTTGGTCGTAAGAAGAGACGAATGCGTGCAAGGATCCGGCACCGAAAGAAATAAATGACTGATGGGGACTGGCGAAAATCGCATATTTTTTCAGCTCCACCTTTCTGCTTCTCTCTTCCAATTCCAAAAATTCCACTATCGCGGAGTTTTCGTTTGCGCGGGTGACCGCCTCGAATTATACTTTGGGTATGTTTTTGTTGGGAACTTGGTCTACTATCGGAGTTCGCCGACTTTCCTTCGTCTGCTCCCGTGTGGAACAACAAACTGTGAAAACCTGGGTTTTTCAAATAATTTTGATCGCAGCGGTCCTGTCATTCGATGTTGGATACGGTCGCGCCCAGTCTTCTTCTAGCGATTCTGCCATCGGCTCTACCAATCGAAGCTTAGCGCCACGAAAGCTTGCTAGTGGGGTTTTGACGGTTGTAGCGCCTGACCAAGATTCGGAAGACACTTCACTGGGCCCTTTCGACCTGGATTTCGTCGCCAAGCACCCTGAACTCGAGTGGTCAGCACCAGATTTCCCTGAAAACAAGCCCCACTTTGCATCTCCTAGTGAGACGCTGCTGGCATTGTCGCGAGATGTTGTTTTCCGTCACGACGTTTGGGGTTTGGAGTTTTCGTTCAAGCCAGCGAGATTTATCGAAGTCGATATCCCTAACGCAAGTGGGAAATTACAGCGAAAAGTGGTTTGGTACCTCTTGTATAAAGTGCGTTACATTGGCGAAGACTTGTCGCCCAATCTAGACGTAACGCAAGGTGTTGATGTACCGGAGTCGCCGACCGACGTTCGGGTTGACTCGGTTCGATTCCTTCCCCGATTTTCATTGCTAAGTAAAGAGCGCAGTATCAACATGGACGCTCAGATTTTGCCTGCCGCCATGGATGCGATTGCGGGCCGAGAACGCGTTGGTAAGCCGCTTTACGACCATATTCAAATCGGAAAGTTCGATATTTCTGCCAGTACACCCGAAGAGGATAAATCGGTCTGGGGTGTTGCCACTTGGACGGATGTCGATCCAAGAATGGACTTTTTTGCAATTGACGTCCGCGGGCTCACAAACGCTTATAAGATTCGCATCGATTCCGAGGGCAAAAAGAATTTCGACCGCAAGACACTCCGAATCTATTTCTGGCGACCTGGAGATGCAATCGACGAGTCCAAGGACCGGATTTTGCTTGGCTTGCCTGCATTCGAAAATAAAGACCGTGTCGAATACTATCTTAAGCAGTTTAACCTCAAAGAACGCCTTGATTATCAGTGGATTTACCGCTAAACTCTTGCCCCGCGATAGCGGCGAATAGTTAGCTAGTTTTGGCAATCCGACTCGACACAGGTAGTTAGGCACAGGCATTTAAATGGCACATAAAAAAGGTCAGGGATCAACACGAAACGGTCGTGATTCCAACGCACAACGTCGCGGCGTAAAGAAGTTTGGTGGAGAAAAAGTCATTTCTGGCAATATCCTCATCCGCCAGGTCGGAACGAAATGGCACCCAGGACGCAACGTGGGAATGGGCAAAGATTACACGATTTTTTCGCTTGTCGAAGGTAATGTTTACTTCGATCAAGAAGGTCGTCGCATCAACGTTCGAATCGCTGAATCTGCATAGCATTTCGGCACATTGCTTTTACCAATAGTAGATTGGGAGCGTAGTCCCGATCGGGTCATTGCGGACGGGACACTTGTCGCGTCCTACGGTAGTTTCCAGCCAAGATTTTCTTTATTATGTTCGTCGACCGCGTTGAAATTGAAGCCATCTCCGGAAAAGGTGGTAGCGGTTGTATGGCTTTCCGCCGTGAAAAACACGTACCACGTGGCGGCCCTTGCGGAGGCGACGG
>JAYVBW010000203.1:0-7911 GCA_043750255.1 Pirellula sp. | reverse complement strand
CGCTAGCCCACGGTTGATATCGCGACCATAACCGTGGGCTAGCGCCCTTCGGCTGATCAACCAATACCAATACTATCAAATCTAATCCAACCCCACCATCAGAACACAAATGAGCACTGCACTTCCCGTTCTCAAATCAGAAGATTTTACTAGCGATCAGGACATTCGATGGTGCCCTGGCTGCGGCGACTATTCGATCCTAGCCCAAATGAAAAAGGTACTTCCTGAGATCGGTGTGCCACCCGAGAAGACCGTATTCATATCAGGCATCGGCTGCAGCAGCCGATTTCCCTATTACGTCAACACGTACGGTATTCACTCCATACACGGACGTGCACCTACCTTTGCAACAGGCCTCAAGCTGACGCGGCCAGATCTGAGCGTTTGGGTTATCACCGGCGACGGCGATGCGTTGAGCATCGGTGGCAATCATTTTATTCACTTGCTTCGACGCAACGTGGATCTGAACATCATTTTGTTCAACAACCGCATCTACGGCTTGACCAAAGGACAGTATTCGCCGACCAGTGTTGAGGGGCAAATCACCAAGAGTACGCCGATGGGGGTCGTCGACCACCCGCTCAATCCGATCAGCGTTGCAGTTGGGGCCGAAGCGACGTTTATCGCTCGTTCTGTCGACAGCAACATTAAGCACTTGGCCTACACGCTCAAACGAGCTGCGGCTCACAAAGGCACTTCTTTTGTCGAAGTCTATCAAAACTGCAACGTGTTCAACGATGGAGCATTTGCGTATGCGCAAGACAAAGCAACCCGTGACGATGCCACGATCGAGCTCCAACACGGCAAGCCGATGATCTTCGGCAAGGACAAAGACAAAGGCATTCGGCTCAGCGGATTGAACTTGGAAATCGTTGACTTGAGTCAAGGCAAAGTCAAAGAGGACGACCTGCTGTTCCATGACGAGAAAGCCAACTCGGCATTGGTGTACATGCTCTCGCGACTCCGCCGCCCTGATTTCCCAGAACCGATTGGAGTATTCCGAGCGGTTTCCGATCAAACGTTTGAAGAAGCCGTCCGGGGCCAAATTGACATGGCGATCGAGCAACGAGGCCGGGGTAACTTGCAGAAGTTATTTAGCGGCGGAGAAACTTGGAAGGTCGGTGCTTAGAGCGCCGCGAAAATTCCATGCAGATTCTCTTTGAGGATAACCATCTTTTGGTTTTAAACAAACCAGCAAACTGGGTTGTCCAGGGAGCTGCCCCAGGCCAAAAAAGTCTTTTTGACTGGTCGGCGGCCTACCTCAAAGCCAAGTACGACAAACCAGGCAAGGTTTTTATTGGCGTTGTAAGTCGATTGGATGCACCTGTCACCGGCGTTTTGCCTTTTGCACGGACTAGCAAAGCAGCAAGCCGCTTGAGTGAGCAATTCCGCGACCATACGACTCGCAAGACGTACTGGGCAATCGTTGGTCGTCGTCCGAAGGAGCTAGTCGCTCGGCTTGAACACCATCTGTTGCGAAAAGAAGAAGACTTCAAGACGCGGGTCAGTACCTCGGCTACTGCGGATAGCAAACTCGCCATTCTCGAATATCGTTGTATTGGGCAAAACAGGCTCGGCTTTGAACTCGAAATAAATCTTATTTCTGGTCGCAAGCATCAAATACGTACCCAACTGGAAACTATCGGTTGCCCGATCCTCGGCGACAAGAAATACGGTTCCGACGAAGTTTTTGCTGAGGGTATCGCTTTGCATTGCAGGAGCTTGGCATTGAGCCATCCAACATTAAAGACAGAATTGCACTTCGAAGCCAAACTTCCCGAATACTGGCAGTGGAGCTCGCAATAGCATTGATCTATCTAGACAATAACGCAACGAGCCTGATTGACCCAATGGTCGTTGATCGAATGCAAGAACTGATGCAAATGCGGCTGGCTAATCCCAGTAGCCAGCACGCGGCTGGTCGACAAGCCAGACAGGTTGTTGAACAAGCTCGTGAAGCCATACTGAAACATTGCGGAGGCCGAAACCAAGGAATGGCCAGCGATCAGCTATTGTTTACGAGCGGTGGTACCGAATCGAATAACCTCGCGATCTTTGGCCTTTCGGACAAGATTCCAGGTGCCATCGTCGTCTCAAGTATCGAGCACCCAAGCGTACTTGCTGCGGCCCAATACGCTGGCTCAAGGGGGCGAGAAATTCGATACTTGCCTTGTTCGTGCGATGGCGTAGTATGCTTGGATCGGCTTGAGAAGTGGCTAGCAACACAATCGACGAGCGGACCAATCGCATTGGTGTCGCTCATGCTGGCCAACAATGAGACAGGCGTATTGCAGCCGGTGGCCCGCGCGGCAGCAATGTGCCATAAATCAGGCGTATTGATTCACACTGACGCAGTACAAGTTCTCGGGAAGTCCGCATTGAACTTCGCGAACTTGGACGTGGATGCGATGACGATTACCTCGCACAAGCTTCACGGGCCGACCGGAATTGGAGCCTTGGTGGTGCGGCACGGAGTTCAACTGGTTCCACAAACCTTAGGAGGATTCCAGCAATTGGGCCTTCGCCCTGGAACGGAAATGCCAGTTCTCTCGGGAGGCTTTGAAGTGGCTGTTGCCAATTCAAAAACGCATCTCGTCCATCGCGAGGCCACGATGAAAAGACTTCGCGACAGTCTACAACAAAAAATAGAAGCCGCAATTCCGACTGCGATTGCAGTCGGGGCTCAGTCAGCGCGCTTGCCTCACACATTGAGTATTGCATTTCTGGGAGTGGATAGGCAAGCACTTCAACTAGCCCTGGATATGTCAGGCATTGCGTGTAGTACGGGATCCGCATGTGCAAGTGGTTCAAGCCAACCGTCGCATGTACTTGAAGCGATGCGACTGGACCCTTCGATCATTCGAGGCGGTATTCGATTTAGTTTGTCTGCAGAAACGCTTGATCAGGAAATCGATCAGGTCGTTGAATCGCTGACCGCAATTGTACCTCGACTAACGAGGAGTAAGGAGTAAGTCCGTGTGGGGCAGCGGCTCCGACCGCTGACATCTCGCTCCCTGCGAACGGAGTCTCGCGAAATCGGCGCAACACTAGACCGCTGACATCTTCGCTCCCTGCGAACGGAGTCGCGGGGCCACAATAATAGCGTAGAACTTGAACTTTGCTTTTAAAACATTCGAACGCCGACCGTGAGCAAAATATTTGCATAGCGCTGAGTATCACCTGTTTGCACCGTTAAGACATGGTCTACGGTTGAGACACGATTATAAAACTCCCATTTCTCGATCGGTTCCAATGATACCTTGATATCCGCTTTCCGAATCGTCTCGCGGTATTCAGCCCAAACAGGAGGGTCGCCACTCAGCGCGTATAGTCCGCTTGTTTCTGTCATCATCGTTTGAATCGCTTCGATAGAAATCGCGGAAAGAATCGCTTCGAGCACTTGATTGCACGTGACAAGTCCCGGCATCAGATTCAAGGACACTAGCTCACTCGTTGGCCCTCGTTTGCTGGAGGCGGGATAGTTGCCATCGGCGATGAGGATAGTTGCGTGGTGCCCAGCCTCAGCGAGAATTCGCGTAATGGCAGGATGAATCAATTGGCTGCGAAGCATCAGGATTTTCCAGGAGGGATGTGGGACTGCGAAATTAGCACTTGTTAATGCGTCACCAGTTGCAAAATAGTGGCGATTCGTATTATTGCATATTTCTGGATTAGCCGCGTTGAGAAGTAAAGTTGTGGGTGGCTAAACTCATTGTTTCGACGATACTAACAGCACTTCGCCGTCTCTGTTTTTTTGAGATGTTTCAAACGGGGATGGCAAATATCCTAACCATTGGCGTTTCGCTTCGAATTCATGGCCAAAAGTAGATTCGTAAAAATTCTCGGCGTAGTCCTTGCTCTATTGCTGCTGTTGACGACAAATCAATTCGGACCTGCGGGAATTTTGCTTGCTCAAACCGGAGCGGAGACAAAAACTCTAGTCAAGCAGATTACATTTCTCGCCGATCCTGAAATCAGGGAGAGCAGCGGTTTAGTACTTTCCCAACGTAATGACAATTGCTTCTGGACTCACAATGACTCGGGGGATGCTCCTCGACTTTTCTTAGTACATCGCGACGGTAGAACAATTGCTAGGCTGAAAATCGCCGGAGCCAAAGCGTTGGACTGGGAAGACATTGCATTTGCCACTATCAACGGCACTCCAAAACTCATCATAGGTGACATCGGCGGTAACGCCTTCAAGCGAGACTATGTCACGTTGTACGTACTGCCGGAACCAAAATTTCCATTTGACGATTCAAAGCCCACACAGCCAATTGAATCCGTAGCTACAGTTGAGACGGCGATCGATGTTGTGTTCAAGGGTGGAGTGACCAACTACGAAGGAATCGCGGTGGACCATTCGGCTAAATCAATCCTGATTTTCGAAAAATCCTTTACTGGTCGCGTCTATTCCGTTCCAATTCCCGATTTGACAAAGAAACGAATTGAAGTCGAAGCCAGGGTTGTCAGCCAAACGGGCATCCCTTTCGCTACAGCCTGTGATGTTGCAACCGATAGCAAGTTAATGGTGGTGATTACCTATGGCTCTGGCTTCCTGTTTTCACGAAGAACTGCAGCTAATGGACGTGTTGAGGATTGGTCGGAATCGTTCAAGCGAGAACCGGTTTCGTTTTCATTACCCAAAATGCGTCAGCCAGAAGCGGTCTGCTTTTCAAAGGACTCAAAATCGATTTTCTTGACAAGCGAGCAAGTGCCAACACCGCTAATCCAAATGACGTTACCAGTTGATGTCGCTATTGGTCGTTGACACAATGTAAAACGCCCAACGCAATTGCATTGGGCGTGCCACACCGGATCGCACTTTGCATGCCAGGGGGCCATCCTTTCAATTCGTCTTGATCTCGATCGTTCGCGGCATTGTCTTGACTTGCTTAGGCAAAACCACATGCAAAACGCCGTTGTCTATTTGACGAGGTGGCATTATGAATACTTTTGGATGTACTTCTTGACGTGATATTTATTCTGAGTCGATTCGCTAGTCATGTATCGAACCTTACCAAAGATAGGACGTTCCGGTCCCCACGCGCGATCGTATCTGCCAAGTACCCAAAAAATGCCGCTATACGAATTGGGATCTCGGCCATCCAACGCATACTTGTTGTTGAGCTCGATCATAATTTTCAGAGCATCACGTGGCGACTTCGTCCAGTGCAGAATCTTCTTCCCCCAAAGCATTCGCAGGTAGTTATGAATACGGCCTTCACGAACAAGCTGCGTCTGGGCTGCGTTCCAAAGCGGATCGTGCGTTTTCCCTTGTTCGAATTGCTCCAGCTCATAAATCGTCAAACGTTCATCGGCTGCATGCTCGTCAAGTGTCTTCTGTGCCCAACTTGGCAATGATTCGAACCGATCGTAATTGCGTTCTCGCCAACACATATTAAATCCGATTTCACGCCAAGTCATCAATTGGTCGATGAACGCTTCCGCATTTGGCCCCATATTCCAAAACCCATCCATCTTGCCATTCGGCTTTTCGAGCTTCTCTGTCGTCCACTTCGAAGCCGTTACAATTCTTTCGAAAACCTCGTGAGGACTCACATGCCCGAAATGCAAATAGGCCGAAAGACAGCTTGAACCCTCTTGCTCTGGCTTATTACGAGCCTCCGAGTAGTCTCCTAATCTTTGATCGATGAATCGATTTAAGACTTTTCCCGCTTGGCGTGGGCCACCGCTTTCGTTCGTTATCGTAACTGTATGATCGATCGGTAAACAACTCAACGAAATTGCCTTCAGTTGTTTGGTCGCCTGATGGGAGTTCCAAACGGACCAGTTGGAAGTAATTTCTGTAGGCAAGTTTGCAAGTTTTGGAACATTGAGAAAATCGAGTGGATTCTCAACCGGAAACTCAGGCATGCCCTTGAATATTTCCTTCTGCATGTACCGACGATACGAATGGGCTACCGTGAAGGTCCTATCGATGTAACGCATGGGAACAATGGTATTGCTGTCTACCAACTCTATTGCACAATGCCATTGACTTGCGATCCTCTGGTAAAGCGCAGGATGAAAAAAGCAGGGATAGTCGTCCGTAACAATCACGCAAGCTAGGGACGCGAAGGATTCCATTAAACCCTTACCTTCGGTCGCACACCTTTCCACATAGGCATAGTAAGTCGCGTTGGTAGACTGCGTCGCTGCCGCGTTGTCCAACATCCCATCCAGCATAAAGTGATGAAATCGATCACTCGCCCACCGGTAGTTGCATCGAATCGCCTCGAAAATCATAAGTGGTTTGCGAAGTTGATTGGCTAACTCAACCGCTCTTTGTAATGCAAAATTGAATCGTGTACGGCGATAGGCAGTCATCCAATACATAACAAATTTGCCAGTTGGATCTATTGGAAATTGATTCAGCGTTCGAACTCGAACCGAAGGAACAGCGGAAGTAAATTTCGCGATCATAAGAGTGTTTTTGCTAGCGAATGACAGTTGGGGGTTTGGAGCATGGTAACGTAAGGAAAAGTGGGAATTGTGGCATTCTGGGTTGGATGGGAAATAGCTGGTTTCGTTTTTGCCAAACAAAACCAATCTAATGCGCAGAATATGCCGATAAAAGAAACTCTACATGGGGGGCCCCCATTTGAATTCCTTTTGTCGATATTGCCCGTCTACGAGAGAACGACCGGATGATCTATCGAGTTTTGCATAGTATTTTGCATCGTATATCGTGTCAGTTGTCTAATCGGCTGCAGACTATCGTAGCTGCCACTGTCTGCACGGCTTTAATAGGCGCATCTACCGCACAAGCTGAACAGTGGGGCCAAAAGCTATTTTCAGAAACACACCACCACTTCGGAACGGTCAGTCGCAACGCCAAGACAGAGCACTCCTTTATCATCGAAAATTGCTTCGAGGAAGAGGTCCACATAGCCGCTGTGCGCAGCAGTTGTGGTTGCACCAATCCAGTCTTGACCAAAAAAACGCTTAAGTCCTGGGAAAAGGGTGAAGTCATTGCGCAGTTCAACACTCGCTCGTTTATAGGATCTAAGACCGCTGAGATTACGGTGGTGATCGACCGTCCTTACTACGCAGAAGTGAAGCTGACGGTAGGTGGGACGATCCGTTCTGATATAGTGGTAGAGCCGGGCGAAGTTCGGTTTGGCGACGTCGAATTGGGTGCCAAAAAAGTCGTGGACTTGAAGATATCGTATGCTGGCCGTCGGGACTGGAAGATTCTGGACATCCGAGGTAACAGTGAATACTTTGAGGTGCGATTGGATCCGATCCAAAGGAACGGTTCACAAACAAACTACCTTTTGCACGTCATCGCAAAGGACAATGTTCCGGTCGGAGACATTCTTGACGAATTGATTGTTTTAACCAACGATGAAAAGAATGAGCAGTTTACGCTGCCGGTAAATGCTCGGATCATTCCGCCCGTCTCCATCTCTCCCACCTTCGTTGCTTTGGGTGACGTCACCAAGGGCAAATCGGTTCACAACAGACTCCTTGTGCGATCAAAGAAGCCGTTTTCGATCACTAGCGTCGAATGTCTTGATGGTCGTTTTGCATTCAAGTTACCGGAGGGACTAAAAACGGTTCATGTCATTCCGTTTAGTTTTAGCAGTGATCTGATCGATGACCAAGACACTGGTTCGCTCAAGCAAAAAATTATCGTAAAGACTTCACTGGGTGACGATATGTCAGCCGAAGTCACTGTTGCTGGTCGCGTCGTTAACTAAAGATTTCGTCCAGTCTTTATCTTGGCAAGATTGGATCTCAAGCGGTGCATCTTTCCGATTAAATGATTGGCGACCATATTGGGCCGTCTACCCACCATAGCCGCTGTAACGTTTCAGCCCGCAGCGATAGATGATTTGCGACAAGGCAAAGAAAAAAACCGTCCAAGCGACCAACAATCCCATGTCGATCGCCAACTGAGTGCCT
>JAYVBW010000202.1:0-10409 GCA_043750255.1 Pirellula sp. | reverse complement strand
CGCTTTTTCAGCGGCTTCGCCAATCATGCCTTGTAAGTCATTGCCGGTGATTTCGGTGCCGCCACCTTGAAATACACGAGCACCCGTGAAGCAATCGTCCAGCAACCCACTAATTTTCCCTTCTGCAGTCTGCTTGGTCGTTTCCATTGCGCCTTTGGCCTCAATTCCTTCCGCCGTGTTGGGCGAACCACGTTTGTCCAACGTAGCGGAGGCCGCTTTTAAGTCGATTAAATGGTGACGTAAGTCGTCTGCGGATCGTTTGGGGATGAAGACAAAAACGGTGGGAGACTCGTTGCCGGCTTGGCGTGCATCGACCCTTACTGAGTTCTCATCGATGGACCAACCGTCGCGTACCCAGACATAAACACGTTCCGCCGTATCTTTGGGCAATGTTGCGTCGAAGATGTTTGAGATTTCGCGAGGCACCTTGGATGCCCCCTGCATCAACGATACTTTCTTGACCAGTTCACCAAAGCGGCGTTTAACACGATCGTCCCGTTCCGCATCAACACGATGCGATTCATTTGCGAGTTGATTCCTCTGGCTTAGAAACTCGTCATTCCATGCAGCACTTTCCTCGGTCTGGATGCGGTATTGGTCTCCAACCTTTATGAGCAGCTCACATTTCTCCAGCAGCGAGGGCAGCCTCGTACGTAGAGCACTACTACCGGCTGATAGGTCCTCGACCAGCAGATCCGCCAACGTATCGATCGTTGCGCGTATGCCGATTTCATTGTTGTTGCTGGATAGCTTGGTGATTAGAAAAACCAACCCACAGGCTCTGGCCTTGAGGCGTTCGTCTTCGGTTCCTTTGATCCATGTCATGGTCCGCTCGTGGACTTTGCGAGGTAACACGCGTGCTTGTAGTAGCTTGTCAGCGGAATCAAAGTAGAGATAGTCGGCAGGGATCACGTGCCCGACGTCCGCATCCAAGTTGGTTTGGATTACTTTATGGATCATGCTGAGCTGATTCCGCAACTGGCTATCGGTACCAGTTTGATCCAACACGCGGAGCGTATACTCCCAAAAGCGGCGGCGGACGGGCAGAATTGGATAGTCTTGTGGAAAGAATGCGATGTCCTGCTGTCGGTGGCCGATGCTAGTGCCAGACAAATGGCGTGAAATCTCGCCAAGGTTCTTTTGCATTACGGTATCGATCGACTGGAGTGCGCCAGGCTTCTTGGCCAGAATGACCTGCCGAATCACTGCGTCCACGTCGGCGTCGGTCAATTCGACTCGGACGGTAAAGCGACCTTCGAGCTTCTTTAGATTAGCTGTCCCAGTAACCGCAGTCTGGCCAGTACCAATAAATAGCATCTTGCCACCGATGTTTTTGCAACACGCTTCGACTACTTCCTGTACATCGATAGATCGCTGGACATCGTTGCCGATGAACTGCTGTATTTCGTCAAGAATGACCAGCGTTAGCGGGAATTTGCCACCAACGGTTACCGTCTGACGAATGGCTTTTACCATATCGTCGCTGCTGATATCTTGTACGAACGGGTACAGGTTGTTTAATGTATCCACGCAGGCAGTGACCGACGAGAATAAATTAGGCTTGGCGGCAACGAGTGCTTTGTGCAGCCCCTCTGCGACGTAGAAATTGTCCAGCTCCTCTTGCCAGTTGTGTCCAGACGACTCGACGGTCGAACGCACTGAGTCGTAGATATTCTCGTTCTTGAGCCACATTACAAAGCGTGCCAACGAGTAGTGTTCTGGTAGACCGGCTGATTTGAATAGGATTCGCAGCAACGCCAAACGAACGCTGCCACTGGCTCCAGCCCCAAGCGTGCCGGAGGCGGCATGAAGGCCACCGTGGCGTTTTGCTTGGATCATGAGCGCTTTGAGCAGCTCGACGATATTCTGCGGTAGATTTGCAATGCTATGAGCTGTAGCCCCATCGGAAAATTCCGTATTAACCCACAAAGCTCTCAGCATCTTCACCAAGTGCGATTTACCGGAACCATAGAAACCGCTGACCCAAACTGCCGGCTGCTGGGCCTGGCTGATGTTTTTCATGTAGGTTTCCAGGATGTGTTCTAACCCCTTGGAATACTGGCCATCGCATACGAAAGTTTCCAGCTCGTACCGAAGTACGGACATGGCTAGCTCCGTTCGTTCGTCATTGACACTGGCGACCCCCTCGTTGGCCAACTTGCGATTGGATGGATCTTTGAAGTAGATTTCGCGGTTTTTGAGCATGGGAGTGGTTGGTTTTCAGTGTTCAGTGTTCAGTGATCAGTGATCAGTGATCAGTGATCGGTTTTTGGTGATCGGTTTTTGGTGATCGGTGTTCGGTGTTCAGGGATTTGCGTAGGCCGTGAATCATTTTGGAGATTTCTTTGAGTTGCGTGATCAGTTTCGGGAATTCAACCTCGGTTAGGATGCCGATTTTTCTGGCAATAACCATTTGTGTGCGAAGCTCGGCGGCGGAACCTTGTGCCATGCGAAGGAAACGAGAAAAATCTTTACCACCACGTTCACTCCCCTCGGCGATGTTGGATGCAATTGAAACTGCTGCTCGTTGCATTTGGTCGCGTATTGCAAAGTCAGTGCAGTCCCGTAGTATTTCGTAGGTTCTTACAGCAAACTGGCAAGCCCGCTTCCAAACTTCTAGATCCTCGAACGATTGAAAAGCCATTGCATCCTCGTCTCACCTGCCTGAAAACTGAACACTGAAAACTGAAAACTCTCATTCCTTATCTGCCGTAATTGGTATGGCTAAGTAGTTCCAACCGTCATAGCCATCAAGAAGCCGGTAGTTGTTGTCTTCGAAACTGCCGGGAAAGAAGACTACAAGTCGCCCTGGTACCAACGGCGCGAGCTGTTCGACCACGCCTTTAACCTTAAGGAATCCGAAAAGGCCGCCAACGCCCTTCAATGCAACGACATCCTGTTCGGTTGGGCAGTGTTCGCTAAGGAATGCCTGAAAGCGTTCTACCAAATATGTCTGATACGTTGGCAGTATCGACGACAACAATTGCGGTTGCTTGAAGTAGCTCTGTGCATATTTCAGCTCGGACAACCATGTAGCGAAGGTATCGGTTAGGTCGAACAGAGACCAGCCGTGGCCGGCTTTGGTGGTAGCTAACTCAAACTCGTCAATGCGTGCACGGATTCGCAATTCTTCTGTTTCGTGATAGACACAGAAGATCACACGTTGGGCGGCAGCGGCGTCGTCTCGCCAAGGCACCTCGATGAATCGCGAATACGATCCTAATAGACGTTTAACTCTGCTCACGGACCCATTCCTGTTCTGTTTTTGTTAGCAAGTTAGGAAATAGGATTTCGATGACGTTGCCAATCCTTTTGCAGACTATCCAACCGCGACGCGACGCTGTTTCGGCTAGCTCGATTGCATGTTCGACAGCACAGTCTAGGAGCTTAACGTATTCTGATTCGAATAGGGTCTGCCCTCGTGCCCCGCAAACGTACCCCATATAAAGTGCCAATGAGATGGAACCAGGGGTTGCTGTAGCCTTAGAACGTGTCTTTGGTACTCGACCTGACAGGTGGCCAGTATGTGTCCAAGAAGCCAGTATTCTCTGTGCAGCGGCCTTGCGAGTTTCATCGCTGAATCGCCCTGGGTCGCCGGTCTCCAAAAATTCCTGCATATCCTTGCAGGCTAGCTTTGCACCGGCTGGCATTTCCAGAATGTATCTTGCAGTTGATCGAAGCACCGAATCACGTGCGTAGGCGACCAAGAACGCGAGTAGCGGCTGCCCGTCGGTATCCCTTTCCCAAAAATACCTCATAACGCGGTAAATGGGTACGGATGGATCTAGAATGTAAAGACCTGTTAGATGCCTTAGTGTTATTTGACGCGTGCGATTGGAACGTTTGCCAAGGCAATTGCCATCCACGATCGCTGTCGCAAGCTCTTGTGGCGAAGCCATTGGGTTGGGCACTTGCTGTAGCAGTTGCCGCAATTCGTCGAGCATGATCGAACGGGCAAGGTGGGTACTGCCGCGATTAAAGCGGAACCCGAACCGGGCCAGGTTCTCGTCCCTTAAGTTAACGGTTTTCAGCATGCGTTGCCCTTCGGTCGCTCGCTTGGCCAGAAATGACCCAATTATCGATTTCTACCTTTTGGAATTTCCACAGACTTCCGACTTTGTGGGCAGGCATAGCTTTGCGGTCGATCCATTTGTAGACCGTATCACGCTTAATCCCCAAATAGTCCGCGATTTCGTCAACGGAAAGCCAGCGATCCAATACTGAATTCATCATAGCGAAAGCTCCCGTACCGCGAGAATGTCCAATAGATCCGTTTCCGTTCGGCTGTATGTTAACGAAAGGGGTCTGGTTGCGGAATCGGGCGACCGCCCAAGGCCACTGACTTTGGCGTTTATGAGCCGCTGGGCGCTAGCCGCAGATGACTGAAATCGCCGGAAACATAGGATCGGGATACCGGCGGCTAGCGCTCAATGCCGCTTACAAAGTCAACTGCAATGGGCTAACGCCCTTCGGCTAATGAATAATCCAGTCTAGACTGCGACCGGTGCAGAGATGTGAGGATGGGGTTGGTAGTCCAACAATTCAAAATCTTCAAATTCGTAGTCGAGAATACTCGTGCGAGCGTTCTTGATAACCAGTCTGGGAGCTGTCCGGGGGGTCCGTTGCAGTTGTGTTTTCGCTTGGTCCAGGTGATTGTCATAGAGATGCACATCGCCCAGCGTGTGAACGAAATCGCCAAGTTCTAGACCGGTTGTCTTGGCCATCATGGCGGTCAGCAACGCGTACGAAGCAATATTAAAGGGCACTCCCAGGAAGAGGTCCGCGCTGCGTTGGTATAGTTGACAGCTTAGGCGACCATTGGCCACATAAAATTGAAAGAGTAGGTGGCAGGGTGGCAAAGCCATTTGAGCAACCTCGGCAACGTTCCATGCGCTCACAATCATACGCCTTGAGTCCGGCGTATTTCGGATCTGCTGTTCCACCTGTTTGATTTGGTCAATGACTCTGCCGTCTGGGCATTGCCAGGATCGCCACTGTTTTCCATAGACTGGACCTAGCTCTCCGTTTTCGTCTGCCCATTCGTCCCAAATCGACACTCGATTATCCCTGAGATACCGAATATTGGTCTCGCCCCTCAAAAACCAAAGCAACTCATAAAGAATACTGCGCAAGTGTAGCTTTTTTGTCGTGAGCAATGGAAAACCCTCAGACAACCGAAATCGCATTTGAGCACCGAACAGGCTTCTTGTACCAGTTCCGGTTCGGTCACTTTTGATATCTCCCCCGTTGAGCACAAGTTGCATAAGGTCCAAGTAGGGTTGTTCCATTGTTTGCACCTGATTTCATTCTGCCATTGCAAAGGCCACATTGTAACACGACGGGCAGTTTATTGCTTTCGTGTTTGTAGTGTCCAGTGCCGATCGCTAGTCATGGTAACACAGTCGCCGGACAAACCCGCCAGCAAGGCAAGGCTTCGAATTTCAGAAAGGCTGAGGGCTGCATGAAAACTCTGACGGAGCATCTGCCTGGAACCGTCGTTCTCGTTTGCACCGTAAGTTAACATTAGTAAATCGAGTTGTTCTTGGCTCTCAGGACGACATAAATCACGGATGAACAAAAGTCCACCCGGTCTTAGGACTCGCAACGCTTCGACCAAAAACGAATCGTGCGACGGTAAATGATGTACCAATGAGTTGGACATCACTGTATCGAAGAAGCTGCCTTCGAAAACCAGTTTCTTAACATCGCCGAAATGCAACTGGATTCTAGAGGTTAGACTATTGATCTCCAATTGGTAACGAGCTAAATCAAGCATGATTGTCGAAGCGTCAGCCGCCATGACACGCACCTCTTTATCCCGCTGGCAGAGTTCAATCGGAATAAGCGCAGTCCCTGTGCCTAAATCTAGGCAGTCGCTGCCGATGGGGCCAGCGTTTAAAAGATCAGTGACAAAATTGCGATTAACCAACTCGTGATCCATCGCGTCATATTCAACGGCTTCGTCACGGTCATTCATGACCTCAGGTTCAAGAACTCGATCTAGCATTTTTAACTCGCAAATAGGCTCTAACAACAGGAGTCGGCAGGTGAGTCGCTCGCACCGCGTCGACGCGGTCCTGGAATCTCTTTTCCCGTAAATGAGATCCGATTGTTCGCATCCACAAACACCACTTTCGGATCCGGTACTTGTATTTCCGAATTTGCTTCCTGGATGAAACCAAACGTAGCCACGATAATGATATCACCCGGTCTAACTAGATGGGCTGCGGCTCCATTAATGCAAACGTCATTGGTTCCAATCGCGCCTAGAATGGCGTAGGTTTCAAGCCTTGTCCCTCGCGTAACGTTCCATACCTGGACGGCTTCAAAGGGAGCAATTCCAGCAGCGATGAGCAGGTCGGGCGGGAGTGTGAGCGAACCCTCGTAATGGAGATCCGCTTGCGTGACTGTTGCGCGATGGATTTTGGACCTGAGGAATTTTCGGAACATAAGCCAGCAAGCGAAATCTCAATAGCGACACGTCTGCCAGAACCTACTTGGCAGAGTTTACAAAACTAACCGCACAGCTTTTGTGCACTACTTCTTTTTAGCGACTTTTTTGACAGCCGATTTCGCTGCAACAGGCTTCGCGGCAACTTTGGTCGGAGCAGGTTTTGCAGCGACAGCTTTCTTCGCAGCTTTGGGTGCGGTCGCTTTAGTAGCCGTCTTCGTAACTACCACTGGCTTTTTGGTTGCGGGAGCTACCGTCTTGGCTGCGTTTTTTTTGATGGCCTTTTGGGATGTTACAGGACTTTCTTTAGCTGCCTTCTTAGAAGCCTTGCCTCCAAAAATTCCATTCCAGCCATCTGAATACTTCTCATTAGTTCCAACGCGCGTAATTGTCACTGAATCACCTTTTAACCCAAACTGAAGACATCTAACAAACAAAAGATCCAAAGCATGCGACCGAAAAAGACGCTTGCTCCAGAGCTCGGTTCATCAAGTTAGCGGATTGTTGATTGTTCGGTCAATACGTTTTTAACATTCAGCTCACGTTAGAGATCGATTTGATGCGGGTTTCTTCCATGACGAATAAAAAATACTGGGCTGAGCTATCTTAAGCTTTTAGAATTCTGCTATATTTAGCACAGATCGTTCACAATTCGTTTTGGCCTCAAGGTAAAGGAAGAAGACCATGGGAAAAGGCAACAACAGTACAAAGAATGACAAAAAGGGTATGAAACCGAAGCAAGACAAAAAGAAGGGCACAGCCAAGCCCGAAGCCAAGAAATAGCACTTGCCAATAGTCTTATTTCCATCCTCGAAAGTGGGGTAGCCTTGCAGCCCGTCAGTGCGTTGCATGACAGGCTGAAACCTTACCCCATTTTTGACGAAAATTCGCCGAACCCCCACACGACACGAATTCAAGCCGAGGTTGAAAATCAGGCTCGGATGGCTAACCGCAGTTTGGCAGAACTTGAGCGGGAGTTGGCTTGGAGTTCCGATACCGAAGGTCGGATGACTTCGTGTGTGATGCTGCTGTAAAGCCCGTTCTGGTATCCTTGTTTGAATGATGCTTTGACTCGTCGATCTTCACCGGAATGGAATGTCAGGATCGCCACTCGCCCACCTTTTTTCATATAAAAAGGAAGCTGCTTCAGAAACAGGTCGAGTGAACGAAACTCTTCGTTGACGGCAATACGCAGCGATTGAAAGACTCGCCGAATTGCCAAGTCCATTTCAGATTTGGCTAGGCCCTGAAGTGCGGATCGAATCACGTTGACCAAGGCGAGCGTCGTTTCGAGCGGGATCTTGGAGTGAGCACGCTGGATCGTTTTGGCTAACTTTTCTGCATTGGGTTCGTCTGAGTTGTCCATCAACATCGTTTGCAACTGAGCACTATTGAGAGTCGAGAGAAGATTGGATGCGGACAGACCTCGATTTGGATTCATGCGCATGTCGAGGGGGCCATCCACTTTGAAGCTGAATCCTCGCAACGGGTCATCGAGCTGCATTGATGAAACTCCTAGATCAGCCATTAAAGCATCGACACCATCCGGAGCTTCCACGGCCAAGAATTGCGAGACGCCGGAAAAATTCATCCGTCGCAGAACGATCGAAGCGTCGGGAGCACCAAGAGCTCGCAGCCGTGCTTCTGTTTTCGGGAGTTCGATTGGGTCTGCGTCAACGCCAAGCAAGCGACCTCCCGGTTGAACGGCTGCAAGCAATTCACACGCGTGCCCGCCATATCCTAATGTACAATCAACCACCACGTTCCCTGGAAGCAAAGCTAGGGCGGTCAGAACTTCACGAACCATGATAGGCCGGTGCATGCCCGCAGGCGTCTTGCCACTATGGAGAATCTTGGCGATGTCCTCCGGATATGTCTCGGGTTGATGTTCTTTGTACTTATCGACGAAGCTTCTCGGATTTCGTCCCGTATAGCGTTGGCGGCGCTGCGGCTTTGGCGGTGAATCATCCATCTATTGTCCGGTGGTAATTTTTTGAAGAAGATCGTCTTCGTTAAAGAGAATTGGCATTTTGCGATACCCAGGCACCTGGCGAGCTTCCCTAACCATTTCTCGAATTCGATTCGTATCGCTGACACCATTTCCGTGGACAAGTATGAAATCCGACACCTTTACGACATTGGTCAATGGAACGGTCCCGCCGCCGTAACTGGTGCCCATTGTTGTCGAGTTGCCGGGTTCAAGTCGTCGAAGTTGGATTGTACCATTCGACTGTTCATAAGCAGGCCTTCGATTTTTTTTCCATTCCAGACATGACCAGCATAAGTAGGTCTGCCGTTAAGGTCCGGAGAAATTCACCTACTACGTTTTCATTGGTGGCCAAGAAAAAAGATTCGCGAAATGTCGCATTCGAAGCGCAGATTGCGTTATTAGAGTAGGGACTTTGTTTTTTCGATTTTTGAAAAACATTTGCGTCCTTAGGAGGCAATGATGCAAATCCGGAAAAGCAGCGTTTTCGATTTATTTTCGACCTTTGACACATCCGCAGCGAATGCTCGCTGGAACATGACTTTCATTGGCTCGGCGGAGGAAGCCATTGCGGAAATGCTGAATGTCGAGCTTGAACCCGGACAAAATGGTCTTCACGTAATCAGGATTGGGAATACGAGTCCATTTTGTCGACTCAATTCATTGGAAAGTTTTGGGATACAAGGGCTAGTGGAATCTGGGGACAGAATCGTCGCGATCGATGGTGAGTTCACGCGAAAGTTAACGGATCTGGAACGCCTGATGACCAACCGTCGATTTTTCCAGATCACGATCTTCGATCATCGAACACGATTGACGGTTTCCTGGAGGATGCAGGTTAGCGACATGAGTGAAGTCGCGTAAGTTTTAAACCTTGCACTCGTTTTGCTAGTCATCGACGTCAGATGAGACGGGTTCCATGACTTTGGTGTTGCGTTCTACAGCAATCACGACGGTTTGCGAGTCAACCCCATCGCGGCTTTTAGCCGTTGCAGGCAAAACTTGGCGGCGATCCGGGAGTGGCAGTCGGATTGAAAAGCTGCCGTCCGAACGAACCTTGACCGGTTCCGTACCGACGGAAACATGTGCTTCGGGGTGTGTTGAGCCAAAAACGACGAGTTCCGCATTTACATCGAAATGAAATTGCTTGTGTCTCTTTAACGATCCTTCAGCGCCGCTTCCGAATTGAGAAAGGACATCCGCATCCATAGTGCGTTTGAGTCTTTCTTCAAAAACCTCGGTTAGGTCCCCGGTTTGCGTGTCATCCCCGTATCCGCCGCTCATCGAATAAATGTGTTCGGCGTCTGTTGCGACATCAGCCCAGTGGTCGTCCGTGGCTTCTTTTCCTCCGAGAGCGGGAGTTAGGACGGTATTGCTTCGAGCAAGTTCATAGAATCGGCTGTTCGCGCATAGATACCCCATCAGCATTCTGAATCGGCTGGGTGGACTATCGACATCAATGTACCAATTTCGAACTCCGCCATGGATTTCTATGTCTCTGTAAATAACTTCTGAGTTATTTGTGGTGCCAGAGTTGTCCAGTTTTAGCAACCGAAGTATGGGTTTTGCCGTGTGCCATTTTTCGGCGAGAGCGGCTTTGGCTCTGTCAACGGAATGCCTCATAATGTCCCAATGAGCATGAATCCAATACGGATCTCTTACCATCAATACCAAGCGATCCTTGCCCTTTGATATTTGTGGAACTGGGCTGAGTGGGGTTAGAGAAGTCTTGGGAGCAGGCTGTGCTAGATCTTTGCGGAGTTCTTTTTCCGCTTGGGCGATCCTAATCTTGGCAACAATTTCCGGCTTCGTATTGGACGGGGGCGGAGCGGGTTCCGGGTGGCTCATTGCGACAACCGGTTTCTGGGACGCTAACTGCGCGCTCTTGCTCGGAATCGAGGTTTTCGGGGCATTGGATTTTGCCTCGATCGGCTTCTTATTAGCGATTGCCGTTTTGAATTTGTTAGGCGC
>JAYVBW010000201.1:0-1648 GCA_043750255.1 Pirellula sp. | reverse complement strand
GAGGTAGCTGGGTTAGGATGCTGCGGTTTCGCATCAAGTTCCGACTGATGAAATAAATAGATTGCATTCAGCGTGCCGATTGATTATGAATGCGTACGATGCAGCGTTTCACCCTTGTAATTCCTTGGGCTCCGAAAACCGAGCCTCAACGTTCCTCGTTCCTATGATGCAGGAAAGCCACGTTCCGGATGTTTCCCGGTCGCGACATGTTTACCAAACGCCACACTCTGACGCTGATATTGAGATGGTTGCGAAATCGCGGCTACCGACTTTGGGCAAGATATCCCATGGTGACGGTGCTCGGCATTTCCTTGGCCGCCATCGCTGCCCAGGACTTGTTGGGGATTACTTGGTGCAATTGTTTGTTCGTCGGCTTGGTCCTTTCGGCCATCGTTGCATTATTGCAAACTAGGGCCCGTCCTCAATCTCAGATGATTTGTCTTCAGCTCTGCATCGGGCTCGCGATTGCACTTTTCTTCAGTTTTTACCACTCGATGTCGCAGCGAGAAGCCAAACTGCGATTAGACATTTGGGACAAAAGCATGAAGGATTTTTCCAGAAGCGACCGGCTGGCGACTGTTTCCTGGAACCCCATCGCTTGCCGTGCGATTGTCGATGCAGGATTAAGGTATCGAAAATCGAACCTGCCAGGAAAGACAGCCGATCCGAACGCAGTTGGTTGGCAGACCATAATGACCATCCAAGTTGTCGAGATTCGTTCCGATGGGGTTTGGCAACCTAAGTCGCTGGTAATGCCACTCAGTATTGACGGCAAAGTCGAGGGCCTTTTTCCAGGCGACCGAATTGAACTTTACGGCCAATGGCGACTGCCAAGCAAACCCTCGAATCCTGGCCAATTCGATCAAGCACGCCGTTTTTCGGAGCTAGGTTACGCGGCTCAAGCTCGAGCGGAGTCGGCAGCTCAATTCAAGAAACTGGACCAGCCGATGCTTGTCCGATTGGATCGCTATTTGGCCATGGTTTCCTCCGTAGCTCTTCGATCGATCGAACAGTATGTCATTTTAGACCAAGCGGAGCTGACGGCGGCATTGGTTCTAGGGCAACGCGAACAAGCAGAATGGCGGTTGCAAGAGGAACTCCTTGCTACAGGAACCATTCATATGCTCTCCATTTCAGGCATGCACATTGAAATGGTGGCGTTGTCGCTGCTGCTGATTGGCATGTTACTCCAGTTACCTCGCAAGCCGATGCTAGTGAGTATTTGCCTCTTTGTCATCGCCTACGGATTGCTTTGCGGTGCAAATCCGCCAGTCGCTCGCGCGACTATCATGTTATCGGGACTTTGTTTAGCTCGTTTGATGGGCTGGAATTTCTTTAGTTTGAATTTTCTGGCTTTTGCAGGTGTCTTACTGATTCTCTACAGGACCACGGTTGTTTTTGAAACAGGGACTCAGCTCTCGTTCATGGCTGTCGCAGTCTTAATTCTATCGACCCAATCGATGTCTCAGCGAGTGCCTCCACTCGAACGATTGATCGAATCGAAATCAAGTCATTCGGTACGAAGCATTCGACGTGTTTGGATTTGGTCTCTTGAAATGCTACGGACCAGCTTCTGGGTTTGGTTTATCACCGCGCCTTTGGTGTGGTCCGCTTTTCACGTCATCAGCCCGATCGCCATCGCGCTCAA
>JAYVBW010000200.1:0-1604 GCA_043750255.1 Pirellula sp. | reverse complement strand
CAGAATCAAAAACGAAGAAGTCCGTACCCCTAAGCAAGACAAAGAAAATGAGCGATCCTTTTAACAAACTGTCCCTGGAAGAAGAGAAGGTAATTCTTGAAAAGGGAACTGAGCGAGCTGGGATTGGGAAATACACAAGTTTCAAAGGGGACGGGACATACATTTGCAAAAGATGCAACGCTCCGCTTTATGACTCGACAGATAAGTTTGAAAGTCATTGCGGTTGGCCGAGTTTCGATGCCGAAATCAAGGGATCCGTGAAACGTGAAATCGACGAGGACGGAATGCGAACTGAGATCATGTGCGAGAACTGTGGTGGACATTTAGGACACGTCTTCAATGGCGAGCAATACACAGCCAAGAACACCCGTCATTGTGTGAACAGCATTTCGATGAAGTTCATTGCTAAGGGCAAAGAACTCCCGGAAGTCATCAAGCCTGACAAAGTAAAGGATTCCGCTGCAGCTCCCGAAAAAAGAGAGCCCAGTGAGCCACCCATCAAAAAATCGGGCAAGTAGTTCCTTCGTTCGTAAAGACCACTATTCATGCGACAGGCGACAAAGTATCAGTTTGTCCTCCTTGAGTTCTTGTACTCTCCAAATGCGTTCACTGGTCGGCAGATTGAGTTTTAGTATTCCATGCTCGATCGACCAGCTCCCGATGCGGGATTGTCGGCGATCGTCTGGCCCTGCCGTTTGGCCCTGGACCATTCCGTCGGGCCGCAAATCGATTTCTTCGCGACCTCGTGACGGCGGGAACGCAAATGTGACGGGCCGATAAACGGACCCCGACACAGTGTCTTCTTCGTGTGAGTGAATCCATTTTTGGCAAAGAATATGCTGGTCGATTTCGTTTTGCACCGAGGATATCTATGTTGGTAGAGATTTGCGTGGGCCTTCGAGTGTCGCATGCATTCTTGCAACCTGCCCAGCCGTGAACATAACCATGGTATCGTCATCAACATAATCCATGTAGTTCATAAACATGTCGCCCTGTGGTCCATTCGAACACGAAATATGGGGAAAAGTGGGTTTGCCATAGTTTGGCGTTTCCGAGTTGGGCGTATCCGCCACAAGATCACTCCCACTGCAATCTTCTGTGTCACCCCAGATGTGCCGAAGGTTAAAGAAATGCCCGACCTCATGCGTTGTGGTACGTCCTTTGTTGAAGGGCTTTCTCGCACTTCCATTTGTCCCAAAGGCAGAATGCAATATCACAACGCCGTCGCTCTTTTTAGGCCCACCTGGGAATTGAGCGTAACCAAGTAGGCCACCGTTGAGTTGACATACCCAAATATTCAGGTAGCGGTCGGTCGGCCAGACATTTGCTCCCCCACTTGCGTCGAACTTAACCTTGTCATCGTCCTCGAATCCGCTCTGTGTGGTTGCGGTTCGGGTAATACCATCCGTCGGCTTTCCGGTAGGATCCTTCGTTGCTAGAGCGAATTCGATCATGGGATCGATGACCAGCCCTTTCCAAGCTTCAGGCGTTTTGGATCGATCAGGGTTCTTGGCTCGAAAATCTTGGTTCAGCACCTTGATCTGGCTCGTGATTTGTGACGTGGAAATGTTCTGCGAAGCATTATGGTAAATCACGTGAACCAC
>JAYVBW010000199.1:0-3180 GCA_043750255.1 Pirellula sp. | reverse complement strand
GGACCAGGCCAGTCCGGTTATATTTATGGTGAAGCGACGGGTCGAAATTGGATCTCGCCTAATCAACCCAGCCACGATCATATGAAAAACAACGAGTGGAATCAGTACCATGTCCGCGCAGTGGGGACTCGACTCCAAACGTGGATCAACGGAAAATTAATCGAGGATATCACAGATCCTCAATCGTTTCTGTCGGGATTCATCGGGCTCCAAGTGCACGGAATCGGTAAAACCCAAGGTCCCTTCCAAGTCCAATGGCGCAAAATCGAAATCCGTGACCTATCCAAAAAATAAAGACTCGAATCGTTATGAAGATTTGCTCCCACCCTCCATTTATCGCCTGTCTCGCGTTGAGCGTGTTGCTCATGGTGTCAGGATGCAAACCGACGATAGCTCCTCCGGCACAGCACGAACCAAACTATTTGTACGCCCATGCGTTGGAAATCAAGGAAGATCTGAATTTGGATCAGCCGCTTTTGGATTCACAAGAATTGCTGAAGGAGTGGTTCGGGACGCTCGATGATCCGAAGTTGCCACCGCTTTTCGGCGACGATGATTACAAAGAACTTTTGTCACTATCGAATCTCGAAAAGGCTGCTGGGCCTCCAGCAGGAACCGTTGAACCCGGTGAGAAAGGTTTGTACCGCCAGCTTTGCGCCTCGTGCCATGGTGAGTCCGGACAAGGTCGGGGGCCAGTCGCGGCATCTCAAAATCCATACCCACGTGAGTTTCGCCTCGGATTGTTTAAGTACAAAAGTACAGCCAGAAAGTTTAAGCCGGTCAAGGCCGATATCGCTCGAGCGCTTCGCCAAGGCTTATCTGGATCTCAGATGCCTTTATTCAATAAACTACCAGACGACAAGATCGATTCACTCGTGGACTACGTGATCTTTCTGTCGATTCGAGGTGAATTGGAACGCAAGCTACTGTACAGTGCGGCCTACGAACTCGATTTAGAAACAGACCGAATTTACAACGTTTCACTCAAAGAACGTAACGACGCAGATTCCAAAAAACAATGGGATGGGCAAATCGAAACGGCAACCGAGATACTGACAGGAATTGCGGACGCGTGGATAGAATCAGCCGACGGAGTTGAGGAGTTTGATTTGCCGGTCTTTCCTTTATTTGGTTCGGAAACAGCAGATAATCGGGCGGAACTGCAAGAGTCGATCGCGATAGGAAGAAAGCTCTACTTGAGTGAAGAAGCTGCATGCGCAAAATGCCATGGGGAATCAGGACGTGGCGATGGCCCACAACTCCCCGACTACGATGACTGGACTAAAGATTGGACATCAAAAATTGACCTAAATCCAACGAAGCTGGATGAGTTGTTACCGCTCATGGCCCGTGGCGGAATGAAACCTCAACCCATTAAGCCGCGAAACATTGTCGAGGGTAAATTTCGGGGAGGTCGTGAGCCGATGGATCTATATCGCCGAATCCGCTACGGCATTCTAGGTGCGCCGATGCCAGCGGCAGCGATTATCAAATCCAACGAGGATAAAGGGATTCGTTCAGAAGACATTTGGCATATCGTCAATTATGTTCTCTCGATCGCTGAGCCCGAGACGCTAGCACCGTCGGTCCAAGCGGCTATTAAAAAGGGCTCATAGGGTGTTTCGTGGAGGTCAAGCGAGTAGTCGCTCGACGAGTGTCCCGATAGCAATCGAGGCGCGCATCAGTGGCTTGATCGTTACCTGCTTGACGTTGGTGGTGACCTGCGAAAATGGTTCCCGTGAGAGCCATCCTTGGCAACCGATCGTAGTAAACGTGATGGATACCCCAAAACCATGAGGTCAACCTAACGTGCTACAATACCACGAAACCCGACACCAAAACAGAACCTCCCCGGATTACCGTATGAGCCAAACTTTAAAAGGTATTTTCTGGACGACGTTTTCGCGATAAAAACCCTTGAAACGTTACTGTTCGCTTTCTATTCAACGGTAATTTTCCCTTCTACTAGTCGTTGAGACCAAACGTTAGGTAAGCGGCAAGCCCCAATTGAAAACAGGACACGCCAAACGCGACTGGATGTCCCAGTCGGGAACTGCGGATGACTAGAGTAAAGATAGTTATAAGTACGATGAGCGTACCGATCGACTTCATGGCTATGAACAAAGTTAAATTGGGCATCACCCCCTCTTCGATACGATCTAGATTCATCAGCCAGCGTCCCATAGGATTTTCCTCCATCTGTTTTAATGAAGGCCAATACTGAATCGTCAGCATCATGTCGTAGATCGCGACCGTCGCGACGACAGTTAGATAGGTGACAACGGATATGCAAGTGGATTGCCAGCGCTCATAGGAGGTCTGGATCGCGGATTGCATTTTCCTCATTTGTAAATCCAAGTCTCCGAAGTGATTCCGCCCCCGTGAAGCATCGTGTATTAGTCTCAAATAATCCATTTGATTTTTCCTCCAATTATCGAACGGAACCATAGAGTGCAACATCCTTTTCGAAAGCAAAATGCACTTCAATACTGTCATCCACGTGTCAGCACATAGCGTCAATCGTGCCAATTGCAGTTGATCGCGGGATTTGTTTTTCTAAGATCAAGCGTTTGTCGTTAGACACACTTCTTGGGTGCCATTCCCGCCAAGAGACTTTTCTATGAATTGTTGGTGCTTAAATTCAACGCACTTCTGAATGGCTGCAAACGTAATGGAAGATAGTCCAATCCAGGACATGGTCTTGTCATGCGGAGAAGAATGCATGTCAAGGTTTAGGACTACGCCATTAGATGGTGAGCAGTTTTCGAGCAATTGTCAGTTTCGAGGCGCGCCAATACTTGTCAAGAAAGTTACTGTGACGAGATAGGTAGATTAAATGCCGCAAGGCAACGTTGCGGAACGTCAGAAGTCCAATAGCGGAAAGCAAAAACTCAAACTATTTTTGAGAAATGCCAGTTTATTAGGCTGCACGACTTCGCAGGGATGTGTGTTGTAGATTCCCTGAAAACCTAAATTTCGCCGCTTGATTTGCCATGAAAAGACCGTTTGGTTAACTCCGGTGTATGCCTGGCACCTACCGAAGGGACGTTCCACTGATCGGATATAGTTACAATAAGGAGTGTTGCAATCGACGAACGACGAACTGCACTGGGCAGCGCACATGGCCTTTTTTAGCATCACATCACCATGAAATCACAACTTAGTGACTTGCTTTGCATG
>JAYVBW010000198.1:0-2318 GCA_043750255.1 Pirellula sp. | reverse complement strand
CAATCCAACCTCCTGCAACGATTGCATATGACACCACCACCAGCATTCTTGTCCAGTGTCGAAACACCTGTGGAAAGTATTTCCTTGCCAGTGGAAATCGCTGCGGATCTCGACGCTCAGTCGCTCACAGTCACCGCGCCATTTGTTGGCCAATGGAATACGCTGATCAGTCAAACGAACTGGAGTAAAGGTAAGATTATCTCCGAGTGGAGATCGGCCTTGATCACTTCCGACGCGTCGTCTAGCTGCTTCAGCGATGAAACCTGGACCAAGCAAGTTGGGGCCGTAACGAGTCAGCATGTAGGCCGTTTGCGTCGAGTTTACGAACGATTTGGTCAAACTTTCTCTAGCTACCCAGGGCTTTATTGGAGTCATTTTTTGGCCGCCATCGATTGGGACGATGCGGAACTGTGGCTTGAGGGCGCAATGCGAAGCCGATGGAGCATTTCCGAGATGCGAAAAACTCGTTGGGAGGCGAACGGGGGCGATCCCAAGCATGCACCAGGCGATGAAGAACTGATCACATCGGAAGTAGACGACGATTTCGATGCACTCACCGCCGAAGCGGATGAAGAATCCGATCGCGAAAAGCGAGATCGATCGGAGTCAAGTGGACCATTGGCCGAAGGTCCCGACTTTGGCGACGCCGACTATGATCCTTCGATGGCCGGCGAATCGCAACAAGGGAATCCGTCGTTCGAATCGGAATCGTTTGACGCGTCCAAGGAACCAGGGAATCCATTTGCTGGTCTGCCAGATCTTCCGCCTGACATCTCGGATGCCCTGGAGCAGTTCAAGTTGAGCATAGTTCGGCATCGTGCGAGCAAATGGGCCGACGTCTCACAAAAACAATTGTTCGACGTGCTCGATGCTCTCAAACTGTTTGTTGACCGTTGAGAGCAGTTCGATACTTGCGATCGCTCCACTTTTTTGGGTAGTGAATTGACTACGACACCACGGACTTCAGCGAAGCACCCGGTTTCTTCGCCACCCATCGCGAGCGCTATATCAACCGTGATTTGCGCCTGCTTCACGATTTTGGGATTTGCTCTGACACGCTGGTTTGAGGCGACTTTCTATTCTTCTCTGGCAATGTGGATTGTCGCTTATGTGGCGGGAGGGGCCAGACCCGTAAAGGAGTCGCTTTCCGCGATTTTCATTGGGAAGTTGAACGTAGATACCTTGATGGTCGCAGCGGCGTTGGGTGCCGCGATCTTAGGGGATTGGGTCGAAGGCGCCGTCCTCCTTTTTCTTTTTTCCTTAAGTGGAACTCTGGAGGCGTTCGCAACCTATCGGACAAATCGTTCGATCGAATCGCTTGTTCAGTTGAGACCAAGACAGGCGGTTCGGATTTCGAAAGAGACAAAAGGCGATGAGATTGTTGAGGTGGAATTGCTTCAGTTAGGCGATGTCGTTCGCGTTCGACCAGGTGAGCGTTTCGCCATTGATGGCATCGTGATCGAGGGAGAGTCATGGGTTGATGAATCCACGTTGACCGGCGAAAGCGAACCAATTCACAAAGTAAATGGATCTGACGTCTTTTCCGGAACAATGAATGGCCAAGGGACCGTTTTGGTTCAGATGACCAAAGCGATCGCGGATACGACGCTTGAACGCATCGTCCATATGGTTCATGAAGCCCAGTCGCAGAAAACACCGACTCAACGCTTCGTCGAATCCTGGCAGCAGCCGTACGTCATTGGAGTATTTGTCAGTGCTTTTTTGGTCTTCGTGGCGGCGATGCTTATCCATATGGCGAGTTGGTACGACGCTTTTTACCATGCGATGGTCCTGTTGGTAGCAGCCTCCCCGTGCGCGGTCGTAGTCAGTTCGCCGGCGGTCATGTTATCCGCCATTGCATTGGCGGGTCGTCATGGCGTGCTCTTTAAAGGGGCCGTGCATCTTGAGACGCTTGGCAAAGTAGATGTGATCGCGATGGACAAGACGGGAACAGTAACGATGGGCAAGCCAGCGGTGACCGAAGTATGGACCACCAGCGGTGCAAATGTCACTCGATTCCTTTCGCTCGCGGCGGCAGTTGAGAAACAAAGCGAACATCCTCTTGCAGTCCCGGTGGTTGAAGAGGCCAGGCGGCATGGCATTTCAGATCAGGCACTCGAACTAAAGGAGTTTCATAGTCATACAGGACTGGGTGTCTACGCGCGCGTCGACGCTGTTTGGGTTGGTGTTGGGCGTGAAAGTCTTTTTGAAACGTACCATGTCGAATTATTGCCTGGGATAGTCGAGAACGCACAGCGAATGAGAGATGCTGGCCAAACGGCACTTATTGTCATAGCCGCAGAAGAGCGGATCGGCGG
>JAYVBW010000197.1:0-5047 GCA_043750255.1 Pirellula sp. | reverse complement strand
GCAGCGAAGACTTGGACGGCTAGCTTGGACAAGAGCGATCCTGATTACCAACATCATCTTCTAGAATCGCTTTGGTTGCATCAGAGCCACAATCTTGTTAACGAAGACTTGCTCAAGCAATTGTTGCGATCACCCGAGCCTCGAGCCCGAATGGCGGCTACTCGCGTTCTTGTATACTGGCGTGATCGAGTGGCAAAACCACTGGAGTTGCTTCAGGCACAAGTGAACGATGAGAGCAGTCGCGTACGCTTGCAAGCAATCTGGGGACTAAGCTACTTTACTGGTGCGGATGCTGAAAAAGCTTCGGAAATTGCAGTGGAGTCGCTTGTTTATGACCAAGACGAGTACATTAAGCATACGTTGAGTGAGACCAACAAGACGTTGGATCGAAGGGTCAAGATGTTCAAGGAACTGAAGTAACTATCAATTCCCTCGCTGGAGATTTTTGAAGTTGCGCATTTGGTAAAAGCCCGACGCGCAAGCAAGGGAAACTCTGGCCATGGAGATGTTCTAACGTTGGAAACCGCACGAACAATCGATTCCCTCGCTGGCGCGTCGGGCTTGTATTTAGTTCTTATTTGAAAAAGTATTGTCGATGAAGAGAATGAGGTTCAATCGTGGTTCCGTTGTTTTGTGTTTAATGCTCGGAATGCTGCTGTGTTCGGTTCCGGCAAGTGACGTTCATGCGGAAGACCCGCCCAGCGCTGTTGGGCCGGTCATGAAGCTATTTAAAAGTGGACGACTGCCAGTCGAACGGCAAGGCACCGTAGTTGAAATGATTTGCAGCCGAGGAAACGAGCACGACCTGCGTGTCATTTTTGACCAGTTGATGCAGACGGACGGATTCTCTCGGGCATTGCGTATAAAAACCATTGGTTGGCTATCGGAAGCTGCTTCGACTCGCAAAGTCAAACCGACTGGCGAACTGGATTCGCTTGGTCACCTTTTTAACGGTGACGATGTCGAACAACGCTTAGCGGCAATTCGGTTGGCGTCGGCTTGGAAGCTGGCATCGACTGCAATCGCATTGCAGGCAGTCGCAACCGATGAAAAGACAACTCCGAATCTTCAACGAGCTGCCATTAGCGGACTCGTCGCAGTCGGTGGTGCTGATAGCACATCAACGTTGTTAGATCTAGCAAGTAAAAAACGCCCATTGCCAGTACGAATTCAAGCCGTGACGGGCTTGGTAACCTTGGATTTGGATGTTGCTAGCGTGCAAGCGGCGTCGGTGCTTGCAGATTCGAAAGGGACCGAAAACGTTCAAGAAATGATAACGGCATTTCTTGATCTCAGAGATGGGGCCGACAAGCTTGCGAATGCACTTAAAAGCAAAAAGCTATCGATCGACGTCGCTAAAATGGCGCTTCGATTTATGTATTCGATTGGCCGAAGTGATGCTTCTCTGTCCGATGTTCTCAGTCAAGCTGCGGGTGTTGCAAGCGATCCGCCACCTCCCACTCAAGAAGAGGTTGCTCGACTTGTTGAACAAGTCATTGCGCGTGGTGATGCAACTCGAGGCGAAAAAGTGTTTCGAAGAACTGAGTTGAGTTGCATGAAATGCCACAGTATTAATCGGGCTGGTGGCTCAGTCGGTCCAGATCTAAGTGCAATCGGCGTCTCCTCACCCGTTGATTACGTGATTAACTCCATCCTGAATCCCAATTTAGCTGTGAAGGAACAATACGTCATCACCGTCTTTTTGCTGGACGATGGCAAAGTACTTAACGGAGTCGTCGTCGATCGCGATGATAATCGAGTTTTGATTCGCGATTCTCAAGGCAAGACAGTCACCGTCGCAACTGCGGATATCGAAGCAGAAAAGGAAGGCAAGTCGCAGATGCCTCAAGGACTAACTAAGTTTCTGACACAAGATGAAGTGATCGATTTGGCGAAGTTCATTTCGGAGCTTGGTAAGCCAGGGCCATACGCTATTCGCAAAATCCCGAACATGCAGCGCTGGCAAGTCATGAAGGATCCACCCTCGGAATTAACGAGCGACGTTCCGCACTTGGAAAATATTCGTGAGTTGGTTTTGAATAGTCAACCTGATCAATGGTCTAGCGCTTACTGCCAGGTTTCAGGTGCATTGCCGTTGGCCGAACTTCGGGTGGGAGATGTGCCGCTCGTACTCATTTTACAAAGTGAAGTCCAAGTCAACGAAGCAGGAAAACTATCCTTTGAATTGAAAACCTCTGAAAAGTTCCAGGTATGGCTGGATGATCAGCCGATGGATTCGAAAACTCAATTCGAAACCAGTCTTGACCCAGGTCGGCACAAATTGACGCTTCGCCTGGAAGTCGGGAGCGGAAAAAATCCGGAACTGAAAGTAGAAGTATCGAAGTCGCCTGATTCGACTATACAATTCGAAGTCGTTGGTGGTGCTTAAAGCGCAGCGAAATCTAATGTGGGGCAGCGGCTCATTATGTGGGGCAGCGGCTCCGTCCGCTGCCAGTCGCAAAATCCAGCGGGCGGAGCCGCTGGACCACTTATACGGGAACCACTTATACCGGGGGTACTAACTTCGCCTCCGATATCGTAACGGATTGCAACAGAGCAGCCGCATAGCCGACCAAGTCTCTACGTTCCTTTGCCTGATTCAGCATCGGCTGGAAGTCATGCGAAGCCACGGCTAACTCAAGCAAGGAAGGAGCAATCCCGAACGGACGCATCCCTTGAGGCATTTTTCTCATCAAAAACTGCATCGCTTCGGCTGGTCTGCCAACGCGTGTTAGCAAATCCGCGTAAGTCTCAATAGCTACGGTTCCGTGCTCCTGCGGATCGAGAGATTCAGCTTTTTGCAGAAACATTTTTAAGGCTGCATCTACGTGCTCTCCTAGCAAGGCTCTAAACATTGCCAGCGACATTGGATAGAGATCCGCAAAGGGCTCTTCGCTGGGATATTGATATTGCGAATGAAGTTGCCGACCATACTGAGCCATGTCGGCTGAGAGCCTCAACTGATGCTGATTGTCAAGAATTCTTGCAAATCGAACGGTCGATGCCAAATGCGTCGTATCTAAGTGATAGGTTCCATCGCGTAGTAAGGTAGGTCGCGTCGACAACAACGCTTCTAGGGATGTCGCCGAGTGGACGGAACTAGAGGCCTCGCATTTTTCTCTGCCTACAATATCCGCTTTCAGACTGGATAAGAGCTCTGCGTGTACGTGCTCGACCAATGTACCGACCGCCGCTTGCTGGTCGGCTCGGCCTCGCATCGACACAACCGAATCCATCATGGTGATCGTATTGCAAGTTCCTCTCATTTCGAGCGACAACTTTGTACCTCTTGCAACGTCGATCGCTTCGTGAACTAGCAAACCGAGCACCGTATCCAAATTGTCTTGGGTTACAGGCACATCCCGCATCGCATTCGCGGTCGCGAGTCGATCTCCCACGGCGCGCATATACATCCAACCCTCCTGCAACTTTCCTTGTCGCATCAAAGCGGTACCAACCTCCGTGCACGCACCCAGCAGTTTCTTGTCCAATTGGTCTTGCAATTCGGGCGAAATCGCCTCCTGCTGGGTAGACGCATGTGCGCCGGAAATATCCGTATGGACTGCGGGTAGCCCAAGTTCGATTCGATGCAGCATCTTCAGCGCTTCAAATAGTTCAGGGTACTTTTCTTGGCGTCTCATTTCGTCCGCAAGTAACGTGGCTGCGGCGGCAGGTCCGCTCTCGAAAGTTGTCGTACGGAGCGTTTCAAACAAGTCAGTTGGTTTCAATTTGGATATCACAAAATGAGGAGTGAACAGGTTCAACGTTACAGAATCGCCAATGGATTTCGGGGTTGCTCAAGCGTGCCGCGAGTTACTCCAACACGGTTTTCGGCCTTGAGCGACTTCCAAACCGAAGGGCCATCGATTTTCCCTGCTAGCAAGTCGCTGTAAAGGTTTAGAAGCCGAACCGTCTCGCTCTCAGGAGCATCCCGTAGCAATTCTATGCGAAAATGCTCTACGCCCATTCGTATCAGCTTGGGAGCTGCTTCCGCACCGCTTTGAGCATGTCCATTGTAGAGTGTATTTCTGCATCCGATATCGGCATGGAGCACATGCTCGACTCCCAATCTGTCACGCAGTTTGACTTCATGCCGATCGCAAGGTCGACCGCAATTGGATTTGTTGGTGCCGGGCGACATGACAGTGCAAAATACGCAGTGCTCCATGTGAAACATAGGCATATGCTGGTGAATGACTACCTCTAGCCAAGAGCGAGGCATCCCTAGAACCAGTTCTGTCAATTGATCGCGATTTAAATCGTACGAGGCCGTGATACGTTTGAGTCCCTTCGACATCAACCATTCCGCAGTCAGGGGATTGGTCACGTTCAAAGAAAAGTCCCCGACTGCTTGGATTTCATGTTGTCTCGCAAAATCCAAGGCCGCAAGATTTCTTACCAGCCATCCGTCAGCCCCGTGCTTTGCAATCGCCTTAAATAAGCCTTGTTCACCTGGCTTTTGAATTCGAAGTGTTGCAATGTAAAGAATCGCACCTGAGTCGTGAGCGGCAGCCACAGCATCGCGGTATTCGCGGATATCTTGAAACTCGACATAGATAGACTTCTGGCCCTGAGCAAGAACTTGATGCAACTGTTGCATCGATCGAACCAATACATGCAAACGGTCTGCGTCACCAGAAATATTTGGCGAGTGTTCCACCATGGACAACATACGCGTTGAAACACCGACTTCCGAAATGGTCCGTATTGGGACCTCCGTGCGAAAGCGATCTAGTTCAGTGACAATGCTCTTTCGTAGTTCCCCCAATACGCTCAATGGAACCATCGGGCTCCCTACTATGTTCACTTGCAATGTGCGCAATTCATAAGGCGTATTCCCTAACCGTGACAATTGTTGTCGGAGGTTTTCTTCTGTTATTGCGTGCTTTCTGGCTTCAGCCGGAACGTGTTTCCCCGCAACACAAACGGAATGCTCGACATTGGAGTTGCCACTCCAATTCACTTCGGCCTCGATGGGATCACCAACACCGATACGGAGCGATAGATCGATCGGAATTTTCCTCTTGAACTGCTCCGAAGCAAAGCT
>JAYVBW010000196.1:0-3046 GCA_043750255.1 Pirellula sp. | reverse complement strand
CATCACAGCTCGAAAACTTGGCCTGGCTGCGCAGGCCGCTGCTGTCGATTACGCGAATGCCGAGGTAAACCAGCGAAAAACATGGGTGACTGTCCGTTCCTCGGTACGACGTTCCTTTTTCCAAGTGCTGGCAACTCGAAAGCGTGTCGTACTCGCACGAGCATTATCCGAACTGTCAGAGAACGCTTATCAATCGCAAATAAAATTGGTCATCGCTGGCGAGGCCGCACCGTATGAGCCTCTTCAAATGCGAGTGCTAACGACCCAAGCGCGAGCAAACTTAATTCGATCCCAGCAGGAATCCATTGCGGCCTGGCGAATACTCGCTGCCGCAGTTGCAGTCCCTTCGCTTGAACCCACCGAACTTAGAGGCCAAATCGATTGTCCAGTCCCGGAAATCGAATACGAAATAGCACTTGCCCAAATGACGGCTGTCCACACCGATTTGCAAATAGCAGAGAACTTGATTGGAAAAAATCGAACGCTCGTCACGTTGGCAGATCGTGTACCCATTCCTGACCTCAATGTAGGTTTCGTACTGCAAAGGGATTACACGTTTACGCCCGGAACGAACACATATAATCTGATGTTGGGTGGAGCCGTTCCTGTTTGGAACAAGAACCAAGGAAATCGAATTGCGGCCAGGGCTGAACTCATTCGATCGATGCAGATAGTATCGGACACTCAGAACCAGTTGATCGCCAAACTTGCTCCGATGTATGGCGCTTACAAAACTAATCGGCAGCTTGCCCAATCCTATCGTGCCGAAGCACTTAGCGATCAAGTGCGAGCGTATCGTGGCATTTACCAACGGTACCTCACCGACCCGAGTGGGATCAGTTTCAATGATGTCATCGTCGCTCAGCAAACGCTTGGCAGCGTATTGAATCAGTACATCGACACCTTGCAATCCCAATGGCAAAGCACGGTCGACTTGGGCGAGTTATTACAGGTGGACGATTTGTTCCAAATGGGCGCACCCGCAGAAGTCGCAAATATTCCGGCCTTCTGATCAATCGTTTTTTTGTTCGTCAACCATAGGGGGGCGCCGGTCACACCCTACTCTGTTGGGTTGGCTGATATTCACCACAAAGCGCACATAGAGCAGGGAGCATGCAGAGGTGGCGAGATGTCAACATCGGGCCGAAACGTGGCTAAACGGCATCATTGAACGATGCAGAACTGAAACGCCAATTTCAGGCTAGCCTCGACTGCTCAAAAAGCATGGAATTCGTGTTTGCGGGAAAACGCTTCGTTTCTTGTGGAAATACCGTATGCATAGCGTGTGGATAGCAACTTGTATCGTGCATGCGCGAACAATGGAAGCAAAGTCGGGAATGCAGTCTGCGTTAGAGCAAGAACAGTGGCGACACAGGTTTGCCCCAATACCATCTTGTCTCTTTGTGCCGTCCCAAACTTATGAAAATCAGAGCACGGGTTGATGTTTCTAAACGCTGGCGGTTCATTTTCTTGGCTGCCTACCTAGCGTTCCTAGGCGGTTTATCGATGGAACAACTGGCTGCCCAGGTAGGGGACCAAAGCGATTGGCGTCGAACGGTTCGAGGATGGGAATTTGCGCATGCTATTCAGGCCAGTTCCGCGCCGAGTTTCCTTCCAACTTATTCGCACGAACCCTCTGCTATTAATTCGATCCGTCAATGGCATCGGATTGTTTTGCCGATTGCGGTAGGCAGCTTCATTGTTACATTTGGTAGCTGGCTACTGATTGGGATTCCAAATCGAGGAATCGTCCGGCGTTTGGGATAACTGCGACGCCACCCATGAGGCTTTTTGCATGTTTTTTGGTCGCAACCTGTGACTTTAGCTTGATCCAAGCTTTGCCCCCCTTGCAACGCAGGTCTCATTCCATCAAATTGGTTTTTTTGCGGAAAGAAAACTTTCGTAGTTTTGCTTTCCGGATCTGAGCCGTTAGCGCGCATTGCTGGCCAATTATGAGTAACAGTCTTTTTCAATTGAACAATCAAGTTGCCGTCGTTTTGGGGGGCACGGGCAGTTTAGGCGGCTCCATGGCGGAGGCACTTGGTGCGGCAGGAGCTCGCGTGGCGATACTCGGTCGGAGTGCAGAGAGAGGCATGCATCGCGCAGAAGAGATTCGACGCCATGGAGGCGAGGCGGTATTTCACACAGCGGACGCCCTGAGTCGCGAATCGCTTGTTCACGCACGAGACAGCGTTGAAAAATCGCTCGGTCCAGTAAACATCTTGATCAACGCAGCGGGCGGGAACCAACCCGAGGCAACCTTGCAACCTGGCGACGACTTTTGTAATTTGCCAATAGATGCGTGGCAGAAAGTTTTTGATTTGAACTTGATCGGTGGAACCGTTCTGCCATGCCAGGTTTTTGGTGAGACCATGCTGCTTCGCAATTCTGGCAGCGTTATCAACGTGGCATCCATGTCGGGAATTATCCCATTGTCTCGCGTCGTTGCCTATTCCGCTGCCAAGGCCGCTGTTATCAATCTGACAAAGTTCTTAGCTCGCGAGTGGGCTTCACGAGGCATTCGGGTCAACTGCATAAGCCCAGGATTTTTTCCGGCCGAGCAGAATAGAGGATTGCTATACAACCCGGATGGAAGTCTTTCACCGCGTGGCCAGCAAATCATCAATCACACCCCTTCGGGACGATTTGGTTATGCTCATGAACTGGCTGGGGCGACCATCTTTTTAGCTTCGTCTTTGGCATCGTCCTTTGTTTCCGGACACAACTTGGTCGTTGACGGTGGTTTTTCGTCAGCGACAATCTAAGCTCAATCATTGGATTGGCTTTTGCAATTCGTAGTCTTCCTCTAGGAGAAATAATGGCTCAGCTTAGCATTCGCAGCGATTCGTGCGATCTTGATTTTCTATCCCTAGGCGCATTAGTGCATCGATTGGATCCCGGCATTGTTCCGTTTCGCAAAGCTAGGTCCTTTGATATTCACGTTTCTGGGGGCGAATACAACGTTGCTGCCAACCTTTGTGATTGCTTTGGTCTCAAGACGGGGGTCGCAACGGCGATGGTCAATTATGGCATCGGCGAAATGGTG
>JAYVBW010000195.1:0-2534 GCA_043750255.1 Pirellula sp. | reverse complement strand
CGGCTGCCGACCGAGGCCGAGTGGGAGTACGCTTGTCGAGCAGGCACGTCGACAGCTTATTCTTTTGGCGACGATGCCAGCCAATTGGAGGAGCACGCTTGGTTCGCCGACAATGCGGGCGAGGGATATCATGAAGTTGGCGAGAAGAAGCCTAATCCATGGGGCTTGCAAGACATGCATGGCAATGTCGCCGAATGGGTCCTCGATCAGTATACTCCTGGAGGATATCCAATTAGCGAACTCAAAACGACCGATCCGCTTTTGATACCAAAAACATTGTATCCGAGAACGGTGCGTGGCGGCGGCTGGGATAAAACGGCCGCCGCGTGTCGCAGTGCCGCTCGCGAAGGTTCGACCGAGGATTGGATTTCACAGGACCCCCAGTTCCCCGTGAGCATTTGGTACCTTACGGACGCACTTCATGTCGGCTTTCGAGTCGTTCGACCGATGAAAGAGCCCACCGATGACGAGAAAAAAGCGTACTGGGAATCGTCCGAGCCGATCATGAAAGAACGAGCCGTTCCTCTAGAACGCTAAACTAACAGATCACACCCGTCCATTCTATTCCTTTCCAGTCCATGTCCTAAACAGGAGCTAAAGATGTCCCACAAAGAATCCGTACTACCGAATGATGCAAGTCGTCGTTCTTTTTTAAAGAACACCGGTGCTGTTGCAACCGCTGGCGTACTTGCTTCGAATCTGTCTCGAAGCGTTCATGCTGGCGAGGACAACACGATCCGCGTTGCGATTGTAGGTTGCGGTGGACGAGGATCTGGAGCCGCTGCTAATGCACTCTCGGTCACCAACGGCCCCGTTGAATTGGTAGCCATGGCCGACGTTTTCGACTACAAACTCAAGAGCTGCTATGAGAGCTTGTCCAAGCAATTCCCAGACAAGGTTAAGGTTTCCCCGGATAAGCAATTCGTGGACTTCGATGGCTACAAAAAAGCCATGGACTGTTTGCGTCCGGGCGACATCGTCATCATGGCAACTCCGTGCGCATTCCGTTGGGTTCAATTCGAGTACGCCATTTCCAAAGGTCTAAACGTCTTCATGGAAAAGCCGGTAACGGCAGACGGGCCATCAAGTCGCAAAATGCTAGAACTTGGAAGGCTGTCGGTTGCAAAAAATCTTAAGGTGGGTGTTGGGCTAATGTGCCGACACTGCGATGCACGCGGTGAACTATTTCGACGTATCAAGGGTGGCGAGATCGGAGACATCCTCTTGATGCGAGCCTATCGCATGGCTGGCCCAACAGGCTCGGCAGCGACTGAGAAAAAGCCAGCAGATATGAGCGAATTGATGTATCAGATCAATCGATTTCACGGTTTCTTGTGGGCAAGCGGCGGCGCTGTCAGCGATTTTCTTATTCACAATATTGATGAATGTTGCTGGATGAAGGATGCATGGCCAGTCAAGGCTCAAGCGAGCGGCGGACGGCATTATCGCAATGAATGTGTCGACCAAAACTTCGATACCTATTCCATTGAATACACCTTTGAGGATGGCACCAAGCTGATGGTCAATGGCCGAACGATTCCTGGTTGCAAGGATGAGTTTGCAAGCTACGCGCACGGTACGAAGGGAGCGGCCGTTATTTCTACGGCTTCTCACAGCCCCGCCAAGTGCAAAATCTATAGTGGTCAGTCGTTCGCGAAGGCGAATTTGCAATGGCAGTTTCCGCAGCCTGAAACGAGCCCGTACCAATTGGAATGGAATCATCTGATCGCTGCCATCCGTGACAACGAGCCGTACAATGAAGTCGAACGTGGTGTCCAAGCGTCGATTGTGACGAGCATGGGACGCATGGCAGCTCACACTGGCGTTGAGATTACACACAAACAGATGCTCAACTGCGAACACGAGTTCGCGCCTGGAATTGAAAACATGTCCTACAATAGTCCCGCGCCTGTGCTAGCGGATAAGGACGGCAAGTACCCAGTTCCACAACCGGGCATCATCACGGACCGCGAATATGCCTAATGCAATGACGAGCCTCGCCCGTAGCCTAAACTGCGGGCGAGCGTGTGGGTCAGCGGCTCCGCCCGCTGACATCTTCGTTCCCTGAGAACGGAGTCGCAGGGCCACCATCAATTCACTGCGTATTCGCGAGATGCCGTGATGTCGTTGAGCGACATGCGACTATTATTTCTTCGCTGAAACTAACATCTTCGCAGTAAACCCGGCTTCGCGTCTAATTCAAGCGTATCGAACTGACCCAGCTTGATCTTTTCCCACGCCAACGCTCCCATGACAGCGTTGTCCGTACAGAGCTCCGGTGCAGCTATGTGCAATTCGATCGTCGAACGTTCACAAGCTAAAGTCAATTGGCGCCTAAATTCTCGGTTGGCCGCGACCCCACCTCCGACGCAAAGACGCTTGACCCCAAATTTCTTCACCGCTTGCATGCTTTTCCCAATCAAGCAATCGATAATCGCTTGCTGAAACGAAGCAGCGATGTCTGACCTTAGTTGGGGCGCTAAAGCCAAGGCGTTCCAACTTTGCTTTCCTGTTCCGGCGATTCGATACCGAAC
>JAYVBW010000194.1:0-7544 GCA_043750255.1 Pirellula sp. | reverse complement strand
CGGTACGGTTCAAAGAATCTACTCCGCAAATGTTTATGGTTAATACGTGGCAATAGAACTCACGCAGATTCCTGATGCGCCTCATCGATTGCGAATCGTGCACTTAATGGTATTTGCATTTACCGTTTCTTGCGCTATCGCAATTCCGAGGTTGATTGCGCCTTATGGCAGTTCCTACCATCCCGGTCCGGCTAGCACTTCGGTCGAAGTTTTTTTTGTTTTTTTAGGGATCGTTCGAGGAATTGGAATTGGCAGCCTTCTCATCTTCTTGGTCGCACGTTTAAAGTCTGAGAGTTTTCCAAACCAGGCACCTGAATATCTTTGGCTTCTCCTTGGAATCATTTTCCTAGACGAGCTGTTTCGAGTTCTGTTTAACTTTGGACCAATTGTTTACTTGGTCGGTGGTTGTTTATCGGCTTGGATTTGGAGGAAATCGCATTGGAGATGGTTTTTCTTGCTGTTCGCGTCAACGCCATTTACGATTTGGGTTTTGGTATTCGAAGTCAGTCATATTCCGTTTCCAATAGACCCATTCGCTTTCACGCAAGGCGCAATTGCAGTTGCCCATAGCCTTGTTGGCATTGCACTGATGTATCATATGGCCAGAGGCCAGTTTTCATGGGGAAGTTGGACAGCCCTCATATGCCAGTTTGGACAAGTAGGGGTTTGCGTTGCTGCAGTTATCCTTATTTCCCTTGGACTTTGGAAATAGGAGCCGTATCAGAGTTGCGGTTTCTTGAACGCACTTTGGATTGGCTCGCGTCCAACTTAATTCGGATTCACACTTTCGATATCCGGCTAGCCTCTTCCCCAGCCCCAAGCCTCCCATCCACATGTGGACATAGCCGAAGCCAGAGAAAGGAACCTTCCACAAGTTGGATCAAAACAATGTGGACATTGGATCCGGGCGATTAGACTACGCATGCTGGATCGGATAGACTGAAGCGAGCTAGCGGTGGGGAAGCGTGTTGGGGTGGAGTATTTAGCTTTTTGATTCCGCTTCGATGCTGTTGGGATCGGTTGCTTTTCGTTTTTTGCGGAGAAATGCTTGCCATGAATCTCTACGATGTAACCAGTGTTGAGGTTCCAACGTTACCAGACACACGTCAATTGTCCACGTGGCTTTACAATAGAAGGGCAGTTTCCGTATCGACAACTGTGAATTGCATAGTCTTCTTATGCATGGCGTTAAGCGGTTCGGAGATTTTTCACGAGTTACTTATCGGTATTTTAGTCGTGTCGTTCGTTTGCGCATCCTGGGCCAATATAGGACTCGGTCCTAAGATCGGATGGGATCGAGGTGGACTGCCGGTCGTACTTATCGTTATTCCTCTTGCTACATTTTTTTACGCATTTGTTGGCGTTGTAGCTGGTGTGCTAGTTGCCTCTTTGGTTGGCAGGTAGATTCGGGATATTAACTGGCTGGCGTCCTGGTTAGTTCATCCATTGTGCTAACGTCCGCTTCCCTCCAACACGCTTCTGCGATTTCCACAAGGTTGTGTGGTTAGCTAGATTCCCGAATTCGGCTGGATTAATGGCCAGCTCATCCACTGTGAAAGCGTCGTACTCCTGCTGGATCGGCCTAGCAGCAACCTAGCGTCTCATTGTGAATATTTCGCTTCCCTCCGACAGGCTTCCGCGATTTCCACAAGGATGGACAGTTATTACGTGCAAGTGGCGTTCGTATGTTGGATCGGATAGACTTAGGCTGGAGACTGAAAAAACCCGTTTGCAGCAGGCTGGATTTTGACTGATCGAAAACAATTTTCGCTTAGGCAACTAATGAAGGTAGTTGCCATCGCAGCGATAGTTACTAGTGCGATAATGCCGCTGTTCCGACTATCGAATAAGTTATCAGCGAACCCAGGAATGTTTATCATAGTAATGGTATTGGTGTTATTGATTCAAGCACCGATATTGTTTCTTCCAAATTTCATTGACTGGCTGCTCGGCAACAAGCCGAATGACACGGACGCAGAGTCTCGCGATTAATGCCATGCCAGTTGCCTGTGGAAGCGTCGTACTTCTGCAGGATCGGCCTAGCAGCAACCAACCTCTTCCCTAGGCCCCCAGCTTCCCACCCACATGCGGACGTAGCTCGATCCAGCCATCGGCCGCTTTCCACAAAGTAGTGCATGACAACTGTGGACATTGGCGCTGGCTGCCCAGCTCCTTCCTTTCCACAGATTGGCTAGAAACTACTTCGGCTACGGCGCTGGCTGCTTGCGGTAGGATGGATCTGTCGGATACGTGGCAATCCTTAACGCTGGTTTAGAGTTCGCCCCATCGCTGTCAATAGACATTGAAGTGAATCGAGATAATGCGATAAAGCTGCTCTCCCCTTCTTTGTCAGGTGGTAAGTTGTCTTCGGACGACGGCCTACAAACGCTTTGTCTGCCTTGATGTATTCTGCTTCCTCAAGTTTCTGAAGTTGAAGACTCAAACTGCCGTCAGCTACTTCTAGTCGCTTCTTCAACAGGGTAAAGTCCTGCGATCCATCGAGTTGAAGTACCGTCAGAACGCCCAATCGCAATGGTCCATGAACCGTTGTGTCGAGGCCATTGAAATCAATCGGCAGCATTTTGTGACAACGCCTCGCGCAATTGATACCTTTGGATCACAACAACTGCAAGATAGCCAACCGCCATGATGCTATGAGCGAGTGGAAAGCTGAAATGCGGATCGAAAATGGGAATTAGCAATCCAATCAGTATTAGCGAAATTGCGAGGCCGAAGCAGTAGTACCGTTCACGGGTCTTCAAGGCATTAAGCACCAAGATGAATATAAAGGTCAAGATGTAGGAAAGACTGGCGGCATAGAGGGCGACCGACCGTGCGATCCCAATCGTAGGGCCGCAGAAAGCCACCAAGACATAGCCACACGCAGCACATATCACTGCGAAGTAAACGGTGATCGACAAAGTTACTTGCAGTTTAATTTCGTGACTGAGATTAGTGAAGCGTCGGGATTGGAAGAAAAGTCCAAACAGACACAGGACCATAAAGACAGCGAAAGGGACTACTTGGAGCCAACTACTGTCGAAAATAAGGCTTAGAAACGCAGCAATAAGTGCGGCGACGGATAGCAGTATGCTGAATACCAATATTCCGCTACCAAAATACAAGTGCAATCCCATTGCTCGCTGCATAATGGCAAGATCGCCTTGAATTCGTCCTAGTTGTCCACCAGATATGGATTGTTCGTCTAACATGATTTGCCCCTTACTGTTACTTCGCCAAGTGATCGCAATGCTCAACGTATTTGTGTACTCAATACATTTGAGTATAAGGATCGCTGCAAAGTAGTCAAGAACATTTTCCCAACCGGACCTAATTCGCCATCCGTCGTTTTGGCTGCCTACCCGTAACTTTGATTCTTGTCAGGAGTCGCGCCAATTCAAACCGAAACCTGCGGTCTGGCTAACCAGCAATTGGCGGCGTACACAAGTTGGATCAATCCCAATGTGGACACCGTCTTGGACCGATTCGACTACGCCAGCGGGATCGGCCTAGCAGCCAACTAGCAGCTACCTAGGCCGCAAGCTTCCCATCCACAATGTGGACATAGCCGAATTAGCGTTAAGCGTCTTCCACAAGTTGGTTCAAATCAACGTGGACATTGGCGCTGGCCGATTAGACCACGCGTCCTGGATCGGATAGACTGAAGCGAGCTAGTGGCGGGGAGGCGTGTTGGGGTGGAGTCGTAATCCTTTTGATCCGCTTCGATACTGCTGGGATAGATCGCTGTTCGTTATTCGATTGAAGGAGCATCAAACTGCCTGCTGTAATCCGAATCTCTGGCAACCGAACCGTTCTTGCTGCCGTCATACCAACGTGCGGCCTTCAATTCGCTGAGTCCATTCTCTTACGACGCCAACGATTCCAAAACGCGAATGAGTCCCCCACTGATACCACGTACAACCTGACCGTTTCCGATGCTGACGGCGATTCGGTTCCACAGCAAATCACGGAGGCCGATTCGTTCCTCGCAACGAACGCAATAACACTTCAGGCAATCATCCAGGCTGTACCAGGTTGCAGATTCACAATCGACTTCTCGTGGGACTTTCCCAGTGACCTTACTAATCAATACAATGGATTCCCATCTGCGTTTCTGTCTCGCTTGGTAGAACTCGACATCACGCTTGTCGTGTCTGTCTATGGCTGTACGCCTACTGGATCGGCCTAGCAGAAACCAGCGATTCCCTAACCGCAATCTTCCTATCCACAAAATGGACATAGCCGAGTTAGCCACTGACGTTTCCACAGTTTGGATCATTGCAACAATGTAGACATTGGCGCTGGTCGCTTGCGGTAGGACTGTTAGATCGGATAGACTTAGGCTGATAGCGGCGGGGAAGAGAGTTGGCATGAGGGATTTCCCCATGCGATCCGCAAAAACCCGCGGTTTCAATCTCAAGCCAACATTCGAAACAACTTGCGGGAGGCAAGTCGGCATGGAGTGCACTTCTAAAATTCTTGGATGGATCGTGTTCGCCAATATGTTTTCTTGCTGTTACGTCTGCGCTCAAGGAAACGTCGAAGCTAAAAACGCCAATTCTATTGAAGGAAAATGGATCATCGAATCCGTCCAATCATCCTTGTGGACTATTTCGCCCGCAATGGAAAGCAAGGTCTCCGTAAGTTTCAATGGTGCTTTCAGTAGGTTTGCGTTTGTCGAAGAGAAGCAATTTACCGAACTCAGTCTGAATTTTGGCGAGAGGAAGATTACCAAGGCATCAAACACCGCAGAATCCAGATTAGTTGTGATGAGTTGCGAAATCGTTATCGATTCAAAGGCAACTCCCGCAACGATCGACTTTCAAGTCGAACTTTCACCACCAACTACGAGGACAGGGACATCAAAGAACACAAAGACTAGCCTAAAAGGGATCTATGCTTTCAAGGACGAAAAGTTGATCATCTTGGTTGGAAAAAAATCCAATCGTCCGAACGACATCGACGACAAGAACATCAAATACCGAGTTACGTGCATACACCAAAGTGATGCTGCGTCGACTCCACGCTGACCGCTTGGGAAGTGTTCTGAGTCCAAACGAATCAGCCCGAATCTGGCTTCGGTATAGGATTTTTAGCGAATCGCTGTCGCTTGTGGATGTACCGATTCCTTCCAACAAGCTGCTTACATTTTCAAACGGTTGTCCCACCGATGGTGGAAAGCGTCGTACTACTGCAGGATCGGCCTAGCAGCAACCTAGCGTCTACCGCCGCCGCAAGGGCTTCCCATCCACAACGCGGACATAGCCGAGTTAGCGTCAAGCGTCTTCCACAAGTTGGTTCAAAACAATGTGGAAGTAGGAACCGGCTGATTGGACTACGTCAGCTGGATCGGCTAGACTGGAGTGGACAGCGGTGAGGAAGCACGCAACTGCAACGTAAGCTCACGGGTCTGAGTCGCCAGATTTTATTCAAATGGCTCCCGTCCTAAATTCAGGTCTTACAGAGATTCGTTCGATAGGAAAACTATGTTGAAGCAACTTGTCGTTATCGTTCTTGCAGCATCTTGGCTTTGCGACTTAATCGAGCGGCAATCACATGCTCAGGAAGTCGAGTCGAAAAGCTATCCGGTTCTTTCAGGAGTCGGCATCGCGTTAGGTGCCAAAGACGGCCATCTCTATGTAGGAAAGGTTGTTCCCAAGTCACCCGCCGACACGTCCGGCTTGATCCATGAGGGGGCTCGACTGTTTTCTGTCGAAATTAATGGAAAAGTAACCGTGCTCGACGGGAAAACCGTTGGCGAGGCGGCAAGCCTCATTCGTGGACCGGTCGGAACGGAACTCGTTCTTACTGTCGTTCCATCCAAGGATGACCCCGAGGTCAAGGTCCGTCTGATTCGTGCGCCGCTCGAGATTGCAGGTGAATCTGGTTCTTCTTACAGGGCCTTCATTGGAAAGCCCATGCCCGAACTAAAACTATCTTTGCTTGACGGCAAGCGATCGGAACAACTCGAGGATTATCGTGGTAAAATAGTAGTACTCGACTTTTGGGCATCGTGGTGCCCGACATGCTTTCCGGCCGTTACCAATATGCAAACAATTCTGGCTGACAATCCACGCTGGCTTGGAAAGGTCGAAGTGATTGCCGTCACCGTCGATTCGGACCTATCCAAGGCTGTCGCGGTCGTTAACAAGAAGACGTGGAACAACGCACTGAATCGCGCGGTCAACATCGAAGAACTTAATGCGATCGGTGTCAGTGTTATTCCGCTCGTCATTGTCATTGCGCGGGATGGGACAATCGCAACCATGGCAGGTGCTTATGCACTCGATATCGAGAAAGAGGTCGTGGCCCTCTTGGAGAAATGACCGCGGCCTTTGAACAAGCTGCTTCCCTACCAACAACGACGGTCGATCTGCTAGTACCCAATTTAGCTGGCAGTGTGATTCGCGAATTGCTTGGCTGGACGCAATCGGATTGACCAAGCCTGTGAATTAGCATACGCTTAAAGGATCGGCTAGACTGGTGGTTCTAGGCACGCGGGTAAAAACAGTCCAGACTGTTCTTCTACGGAAATTCGAGTGACACTTGCAGGCCTCGGATTAGTGAAACTTCGCAATCAGCTCTTCGGTGAAACAAAATGATTCTTGGTACAACAGAACTGTTATTTACCATTTCTCTTTGGGGTATCGCAACTATTGGTTACTTCCTGAGTGCTCGTTTCAAGATGACTGCAATCGCCTTCGCGGCTTGCATGACGGTTTCGGCGATCATCACTCCCGCAGATATGTTCAGCTGCTTACTCGTTGGCACGACGTTGTTTGTGTCGTACATGGTAGGATTACGAATAGGAAGCACTAGAGCGTGCTCATCTGCTTAACGTCGTCTTCGCTAGATACCCATCCGCAGTGTGGACATATCCGAGTTAGCGTCGAGCGTCTTCCACAAGTTGGTTCCAATCAATGTGGACATTGGCTCCAGCCGATTAGACGACGCCTGCGGGATCGGATAGACTGGAGCTGCTAACGGCGGGAAGCTTGTGGAGTTGGAGTATTGATTCGTACGATTTGCTTCGATGCTGTTGGGACTGGTTGCTACTCGGTTTCTTCACAATGAATTCAGAAACAAACCCGTACGCCGCCCCAAAGGGCCAACCCGACGCGATTTCGTCGCAAGCAATTGAGAGACAGCATCGCGGACCACTACTCTACTTCGCAGTAGCCGGAATTGTAGGTGCGATGCTTGCGATTCCGTTGATCGTTTCAAGGTCTATTTCCGTTCGCGACGATCCCAATCCACTCGGGTATCTGATCATTTTTTGTAGCTTTCCAGTGGGCGGATTGGTTTTTCGTATTCGATCACGACATTGGCCCCACGATCCTTCTGTTTCGCATCGACAATGGTATGCTTGCCTTGCAACGCTTCTTTTGCCATGCACTGTTGCGTTGATGACAGGAATGCGTGGGCAGGGGCTTCCCATGATCATACTGGCTGCCTTCGTTTCGCTTATACTCAGTTTCGCGATACTTCTCGCTGGTCGCCGTCGCTACACGAAAAAGGCGTAAATAGTATTACCGTAGTCCGGA